>JAQUXC010000007.1 GCA_028692545.1 Patescibacteria group bacterium
AGAATTTGGAACACTCCTTATGAATGGCTAAATTATTACAATTTTAAAAGAATACATTTAACCCTTAACGGACTTACTCCTCATGAAAAGTATTTAGAAAGTGTAACCCTTGACTGTTAACTGTACAATACTATTACAATAAAAAGGCTTTACTATCCAATAATTCCTTAAAATAGATATTTATATCTTCTAAATTTATCAATTCTTCTTTACTAAACCATCTATACATATCATGGTCTTCATCTATTCTTACTTCCCCATCAATATTTCCTGTATAGCTAAGGCGTACAATATGATGACCTGGAACTATAAGAATATCTTGAGCTCCTATAAATTTTGGACTATCAGTAAATTCTAGTCCTGTTTCTTCTTTTATTTCACGCTTTAAATTTTCCAAAAGTGTAATCCCAGATTCAATTCTTCCGCCAACAATATCCCATCTTCCAGTATTTTTTGTTTCTGGATATTTTTCTAGTGATCGACGAAGTAATAAATATTTATTCTCTTTATTTTTTAATAAAATTTTTACCCCAACTTGTAGCATTATATTTTCATTTATCATTTTGACTTATTATATAATTTTTTATCTGTATCTATAAAATCAACTTCAGTCTCTTTGGATAATTTTTGAAATAGTGGTTTTAATTTTTCTTCACCATCAGTAGAATAAGATGATGACTCAAGTCCAAAACAGTTTTTCTTTGCAAATTTGAAAACTTCCTCTGTCAATTTGCTAGCATATCCCATACCTTGATATTCTGGATCAATAGACAAAAATTTTATCCAATATATATTTTCCCGATAAGGATTCTTTTCCAACTCACACAATCCAACAACTATATCATTTATCTTAATAATTGAATAATACTTATTTTCTTTGTTTTCTGATAATTCAGAAACACGGAAATACTTAAAAACCCCACCTTTTTTAGAATCCAAAAAACGCTCATCTTGCGGTAAAGATTCATTTTGATAAATAATATTTAAAAGCTCGTCACTAGTAATTGTTTCTGTACTAATATTCAAATTTTCTCTTTTTTCAAAATTTTGTTCTTTTTCTAAATTCATATTTTTAATTTTCTATAAATAATTCTTTTGCTTTTTTTAAAATATTTTGTATTTGATTATTATATATTGTAGGAACAAAATTTTTATTCCTTTCTTCCTCGTCCGAATTCAATAATTCATCAATTTTAAACCACTTAAATTCTTCGGCCTCTCCTTTTTCAATTCTCAATTTATCAATATTATTTTTAAATTTATAAGCATAGACACTTGTAAATATATTGTTTTTATATATTCTAGCTTCATTTGAAAAAATATATGATATATATATTTTATCTATAAAAATTAGATCTTCTTCTCTGGCTTTTATACTAGTTTCTTCCTCTAATTCTCTTATTGCAGTAGATATATAAGAATCTCCAAAATCAACATGCCCAGAAGTTGATGCTGACCAAAGTCCAGGAAAAAATATTTTTCCTTTTGATCTTTTTTGCATAGCTATTTCTCCATTATCATTAAAAATCCATACAACAATTTCTCTATGCAATAATCCATTATTGTGTACATTATCCCTTGTATCACTACCTATTACTTCATCATATTCATTTACAATGTCTAATATATCTTGTTCTGACATATATTTTTGAATATTAATTATTTCAAAATATTTTTATTAATTAAATCTGGTATTATTTTGTTTCTAATTATTGGGGATACTTTTTCATTATTGATATCGTTTTTGGAAATCCAATGCAAAGATCCTATTTCTGAGTGTGCAACTGGCTCACCTACTAATTTTCCTATATACAATTTTATCATGACGTCTTTTCCTGGTGTAGCAGCTATGTCAGTATATTCATTTATAAATTTTATACTACCAATATCTATTTCACAATTTAATTCTTCTTTTATTTCTCTTTGCAAACATTTGATATCTGACTCTTTCTCAAATTGTCCGCCAGGCATCAAATATTGTACAACACTTTTATCTTCATATTTTTCACCTGGTTCACAAACCAAAAAACTATCCTCATTTTTACTCAGTACCAATAATCCAATTTTATTATAATATGCCATAAAATTATTTCTTTTTTACAACATAAACAATATCAGTAGTTTGTTCTTCATTATTCAAAAAACAATCTACTATTTTGTCTATTACTTCATAAAAAATTATTTCATCTTTTTCATGAACTCTAATAATTTCACCTTTTGAAAGTGGTATTCCGCCAATTATTTCTTTTGTTGTTTCACTTCCATCGTCTTGAAATATAATTGTTGTATTTTTTTTCATATTAATAATATATATTAAATATTAAGGACAAAACTCATCAAATAAATCTTTTATACTTTTTAAAAATTTATCGGGGTTTGTTTCTAATTCATGTTTCAATTCTTCTTTTGTAAACCACTTTATACTTTCAACCTCACTCTTTTGTAATACAAATTCTTCCTCTGATTTATCAATTTTCAAGAAATACCATTGATCAAAATAATTATGATCTCCTCTCATTCTCTTCTTTGGACCAATACATGACTTAATATTTTTTAGTCCAATTTCTTCCTCCGCCTCTTTTATAATATTTTCTTCATAACTTTCTCCCTCATCAACTGTTCCTGCTACTGCTGGTCCCCATTTTCCTGGATCATGAGATTTTGTAAGGGCACGTTGAGCAAGTAAAATATCGCCATTACTATTTGTAATCCACAAAGCTGAAACGCGATAAATATCATCTTTCATAACAAAATTTCTATTCTTTGATCCAATTTCATTATCGTTTTCATCAACAATTATTATTTTTTCACTCATAAATTTACAATAAATTTAAAAAATCCAAACCTAAATAAGCAGCTTGTAAATCAGTTGACTGTCCAGTTTTTAAATATTTTCTAAAATCAGGAATTGTCATTTCAACTATTTCTATAAATTCCAAATCATCTGATTTTGGTTCTTGCTTCTTATAACAATCTGTAGCTACAAAACAATGTCTTACTCTTGATGAATAGGCATCATTTGGACCTGATGCTACAAATTTTATATTACCAACATAACCAGTTTCTTCTAACAATTCTCTCGCAATTGCTTGTTCTTTGGTTTCCTTACCAATCTCCATACCTCCACCAGGAAGTTCCAAAAATTCTTTTTCAGGGCCAGGTCTAAATTGTTTTGCTAGAAGCACTTTGTTTTCTTTTGTAAGAGCCAATACGCAAACACTTTGACCTTCTTTGAAAATTTCAAAATCTTGTTCTTTTCCATTTGGCAAAATAAATTTTTTGAGAGTTACTTTTCTCCAACCATCTTTTATCAATTTTTCATCTATTTTTTTCCACTGCATAAATTTTACAAATATTTTTTCATAATTTTAAAAACTTCTTCAAACATTTTTTCATGCCCCTGTGAGTTTGGATGAATTCCATCATCTAAATCATTTAAACTTACAATATTTTTCATTTCTACATAATCAAATTTATTTTCACTACAAATGTTTTTTATTTCTGTGTCATATTTTTCTATATTTTCATTATCATAATACACTCTATCATCCCAATACACAGGCATTGTTTTTGACTCATCAACACGCGTAAGACCTACAAAGACAACTTTGTTTTTCATTTTCTTTGCAATTTTTATAAGACGCAAAAAATTTTTATTGAATTCTTTTAAGCTTACAAGTGGATTGTCTTTGCTTTTTATATAGCTAGAATCATTTGTTCCAATAGCAAATATAGCAAAATCTGATTTTCTTATTTTTGCTTCAGATTCAAATCTCTTTAGCAAATCTTTTGTTGTGTTTCCTGGAATTCCAAGATTGTAAACATTTATATCATCATGATTTTCTATACAATAAGATTTTAGTCGCTCAGCCCAACCACCACATTGTGAATCACTTGCTCCCCAAGTAATACTTGCGCCATATATACAAATATTCATAAGATTATTTATTATATTTCTTACTCAATTCGTTTAAAAATTTTATAAGTGGTTTTCTCCAGTCTTCTTCTAATTGAGTTCTAATAAATTTAATAATATTTTTATCTTCATAACCTTTTTTAACAATTTCTCCAGTTTTATACAAAAGCTGTTCTAAATCATTTTTTATTTCATTTAAATCTATCATAATAAAAATTAATTAAAAATATTATTTTTATTTTTCTTTAGCCCAAACAATAATATCATTTATATCATCAGGAAATTTTGGATAAAAAATAGGAATATTATTTTCTATTGCATAATCAACTTCATCTTTTGCACCACGGGATTCCTCCCATCCTGGCATAGCCAAAACTGAATCACTAACATCTGTTAGAAATCTTTTGTTCATAGTTTTATAGAATTCATCATTTGATATATCATCATCCCAACGAGATGAAGTATGAATATGTGGACAATAAAAACCTATATTGTGAGATGCTAATGCTTTTTGAAAAGATTCTGCTTTTTTTATATTATATAGAACAAAATTTTTATCTTTTTTGTCCCAACCAGTAGTTAGTGGGCCAGCAATAAATACAATTTTCATAAATTTAAAATTTTAAATAAATATTTTTTGTAGTCATTTCGACCGGAGTGGAGAAATCTCGTTATTATTAAATTAAATAAATGTAACTTCGAGGTTTCTCGACTCAGTCCAGCTGAGCTGGACTTCCCTCGAAACGACAAATAATTGCTATTCTTCACTACTCATTTTTTCCACAACAATTTTTATATTTAACAGGAGTTCCATCTTCTTTTTTCGCTCCACACGGACAATCATCATTTCTGCCAACTTTATGACCAAATTTCTTTACTTCATCATTCTTCAAAACTGATTTGTTTTTTACTTCAAGAGACTGTTGAGCTTCCCCTGCCATTGGGCTATCAGAAACATCAAATTGCCTACTTGCATTGCTTGTAGGGTTATTTAAGATTATATTTTGCTTGCCAGGATTGTTTATAAGATCAAATGCTGGACCAATTTTAAATATACTATAAACAACTTGATTTTGAATACTATTTAATAAAGATACAAACAAATCATAGGATTCTCGCTTATATTCTACTAATGGATCATTTTGAGCATATCCACGAAGACCAATACCTGCTCGTAAATGTGAAATATTATCCAAATGATCTATCCAAAAACTATCAATTGTTTTTAAAAGTACTCCTTTTTGAAGTTCTGCTACTGGATCAGATATTCCCATACCACTTAATGCAGTATTTAATCTTTCTTCCAACATTTCAAATCTATTTCTTGAAAGAGATGAAATATAATCTATAATTTCTGTTCTAATTTGAGCTTCTGATAATTTATCTTTTGAAGAATCAAATATTTTTATTTTTTCAACTTCCTCATCTTTGAGTGGAAATATTGTTTTTACTGTTTCTATAATTTCTTTTGTATTCCAAACCGTTCCATCTAGAGACGCAGTATGAAATGAAATTACTTCTGATATTTCAGAGTCAATCATCTCAAATATATAATCTTTTAAACTTTCATAATTTTCTATTTTTTCACCCTCAGCCAAAGACAAAATATCTTTTCTTTTTTTGTAAATTATTTCTCTTTGTTTATTTATAACATCATCATACTCTACTAAATGCTTACGGACATCAAAGTTATAACCCTCTACTTTCATTTGAGCTTTTTCTATAGATTTTGAAATCATTTTGTGTTCAATTGGAGTGTCATCTGGGTATTTCAAAGTATTCATAATACTTCTAATTCTGTCTGAACCAAAAATTCTCATAAGATCATCATCCATAGAAACATAAAATTGAGAAAAACCAGGATCTCCTTGTCTTCCAGAACGACCTCGAAGCTGATTATCAATACGACGAGATTCATGTCTTTCTGTACCAAGAACCAAAAGCCCACCATATGATTTTACTTTTTCATATTCTTCTTTGTTGAAAGGATTTCCACCCAAAATAATATCAACTCCACGACCAGCCATATTTGTAGCAACAGTAACTGCCCCAGCACGGCCTGCTTGAGATATTATTTCAGCTTCTCTTTCGTGTTGCTTTGCATTTAACAAATTATGTGGAATACCTTCTCGTTTTAGTAAATCTCCCAAAATTTCATTTTTTTCAATAGATATAGTACCAACCAAAACTGGCTGACCTTTTTCATGTCTTTGCTTTATTTCACGAACAATAGCATTAAATTTTTGTTCTTCTGTTTTGTATATCTGATCATTCAAATCTTTTCTTTTAATTTCTTTATTTGTAGGAATTATGTTTACCTCCAAACCATAAATTTTTGCAAATTCCTCTGCTTCAGTTGCAGCAGTTCCTGTCATACCGGACAATTTTTCATACATTCTAAAATAATTCTGAAATGTAACAGTTGCAAGAGTCAAACTTTCTCTTTGGACTTTTACATGTTCTTTTGCTTCTATTGCTTGATGTATTCCTTCTGAATATCTTCTTCCTGGCATAAGTCTCCCAGTAAACTCATCTACTATTATAACTTCTCCATCTTTTACTATGTAATCTTTGTCTTTTTTGAATAATAATTCCCCCTTGAGTGCTGATTCAAGGTGAAAAATAGTATCAAAGTCAGCAGTAGACCAAGGATCTCTGCCAAGTCTCTCAGCAATATGATTTTGCCCATCTTCTGTAAATGTCACTGATCTCATTTTTTCATCAATATTATAATCTTGATTTTCTATTAAACCATTTACTACTTGTGAAAATTTTGCATATTGATCTGTTGACTGTACATCTGGAGAACTTATGATAAGCGGAGTTCTTGCTTCATCAATAAGCACACTATCAACCTCATCAATAATACAATAATAAAAACCTCTTTGACTTATTTGATCCCTAGATATAGCCATATTATCTCTCAAATAATCAAATCCAAATTCATTATTTGTACCATAAACAATATCAGCTTCATATGCTTCTTTTCTTGATACTGGTTTCAAATAATCCTCAACTACTTTTATATTTTTTATACCATCATCATCGCTAACTGAATCTTTTGAGCCTTCATTGTAAATATATGAAGCTTCATGTTCTATTGCTGAAACTGTTAGTCCTAAATAATTATAAATTTGTCCCATCCATACGCAATCTCTTTTTCCCAAATAATCATTTACGGTGACCAAATGAACTGCTTTTCCAGTAAGTGCATTTAAGTATAATGGCAGTGTTGAAGAAAGAGTTTTTCCTTCTCCTGTTCTCATTTCAGCAATTCTACCTTTGTGAAGTGTAATCCCCGCTATAAGCTGTACGTCATAATGTCTTTGACCAAGAGTTCTTATAGCCGCTTCTCTTACCATTGCAAAAGCTTCTGGAAGAATATCTTCTAGAGTTACATTGCCTTTTTTTAAATCTTCTTTAAAGATTAATGTTTTTTCTCTAAGCTGTTCTTTGCTTAATTTTTTTATTTCATCTTCTAAAGAATTTATTTTTTCTATAATAGGATTTAAAGAATCCAAATACTTTTTATTTGGATCTCCTATTATCTTTGATAATAAGCCCATAAATATTATTTTTTATATTTTGTAATTTGTCTTCCTAATTTATCTTTTGCTTCATCAATTGCAGACATAATATTATTAGAATCTACAACAATTCTTATAAGTCCTTTTTTATGACTTGAAGTTATATTTACTTCAAATCTATATACATCACCTTTTTGATGATGACTACTTTTTGAAATATCCACCTTGCATTCTGTAATTCCAAAATTATACTTGTCCAAAGAACCTATTTTTTCATCAACATAATCCTTTAAATTTTGAGTTAACTCTACATTTTTAGCATAAAATTGTATATTCATTTGTTTTTGTTATTTATTAATAAATACACTATTTATTATACTTTAGTAAGAGAATATTAACAATAAAAACAAAATTTGACAAATATTATCTAAGAGTTAATCTAAAGGTAGAAAAAATAATTCATATATCTAGGGAGGATATAATGAGAAATGATTTGAAGATTATAACCGGTACTGGTCATCCAGATTTAGCTATAAGAATCTGTGAACAACTGTCTAAAATAACAGACAGAAATATAGAGCTTGTACCAACTATCTTAAAAAGATGGCCCAATGGCGAATTATATGCCAGAGTCAAAGAAAATGTCCGTGGATGTGATGTTTTTATAGTTCAATCCATGCACTGCCAATTACCGTACAGCACAATCGAGGAAATCGAATTTCTGATTGATTGTATAAGAGACTCTGCACGCAGAATTACGATTATCGCCTCCTGGATAGGATATGCAAAACAGGATCGCAAAACAATTTCAAGAGAGACAAGAGCATTCCGTGTGGTCTGTAAAAGATTATCAAGATCTGGAGCAGACAGAGTTCTACTGTGTGATGTTCACAACTCTGCGACAGCTGGACTATTTGATATACCAGTGGATTCTGTATACATCATGCGCATACTCATAGAAGAGATGCAATCTGAAATTGAAAATTCACCAAATCAAAAACCTATCCTATGTAGTCCAGATCTGGGCTCTGCAAAAAGAGTCCAAGCAATTTCTGCAATAACAGGAATCAGTGATGTATGCGTAGTACAAAAAATACAAAAACACGATTCCAAAGAAATTGATATCGAAAAAAGCAAAATTCTCGGTAATGTACGTAATAAGGATGTACATATATTTGATGACATGATTCAAAGCTTCAAGACCATGAAAATCGCTCTTGATATAATAAGAAAACATAATCCGAAAAGTATAACGCTTCATGTCGTACATCCAGACTTCATAGATGGTACCATAAATAACCTTGTTGGTTGTTGTGCGGATAAGATAATTATCACAGACACAATACCTGTTCCAAATAATCTATCTTCAAAGGTTCAAGTCTTGGATCCATCTCTCTTTTTGGCGAAATGTATATTCAAAATTCACGAAGACGAATCTCTGAGTGAAATGTTCATTCAATATTAAACCTACAACTTCAACTGACGCTGACTTGTACCCCAAATACATAGTCAGCGTTTTTTTATTTGACAAAAAATTTTATAGTTATAATATTTATTATCAACAAGGAGGTTAATATGAATACAATAAACTGGATTGCTAATATAACATTTATTATAAGTATTATAGTTGGAGTTTGGGGAATAATACTTAGGATAAATGATTACTACAAAAGCAAAAAATGGGAAAAACAACAAAAAAAGACGGACTAAATAACAATTTTTATAGCCCGTCTTTTGAAAATATTTAAAATCCTAAATACTGAACCTCTTCTTTTAAATTTATATTATATTCTTTTTTTATTTTTTCTTTTATAATTTTTGCCAAATTGTAAATATCTTTTGCTTTTGCATCTCCTTTATTTATCAAAAAATTTGCATGTTTTTCTGAAGCCTGAGCATCTCCAATACAAAATCCTTTGAGTCCAACGCTCTCTATCAAAAATCCCGCAGGAATATTATCTATAAATTTTGATAAATCCAAAATATTTTCCAAATTTTTTCTAATATCATTATTTATCTCTACATTTTTGAAAAATGAACCAGCGCTTTTGTATTCCCATGGCTGTTTTGAATTTCTAAGTTTTATTCTTTCTAGCATTATTTTCTTAAATGCATTTACATCTCCTTTTGGCAAGTCAAATTTTGCATCAAATATTACAAAATCATGATGCTTAAAAATACTTTCTCTATAGAAAAATTTACATTCTTTTTTATCTAATTCTTTTATTTCACTATTTGAATTTATAAACCTTACTGATTTTATAATATTTGAAATATCTCCACCAAAACTACCTGCATTTCCATAAATAGCTCCGCCAATAGTTCCTGGAATTCCAAAAATAAAATCACACCCAACGTAACTATTTTTTATAACAAAATTTACAAAATCTCTCAACAGAACTCCAGCACCAACTGAAAAAATATTATTATCAATATGTATATTTTTGTTATCAATTTTTAAAATTAATCCATCATATCCATCATCACTTATAAGCAAATTACTTCCACCTCCAATTATCTTGAATTTCAAATTTTCATTTTTACAAAATTTAAGAATAGATTGAATTTCTTCTATATCATCAGTTTGCAAAAAATATTTTGCATCGCCCCCTACCCCAAAAGTAGTAAGTTTTGCTAAATTATAATTTGTTTTTATGTTTTTGAAATCTGTAATAATCATATAATTAATCATATCTCAAAAAATGTCTTGCAAAATTATCTATATCCCCTGCTCCCACTACCAGAATTATTGCATCGCTATATTTTGCAATTGTGCCTTTTATTTTTTTATAATCATTTGCATAAAATATTTCTTGATCTTCTTTTAAATAAGATTTTTTTATTTCTTTAAATAAATCATAAGAACTAACTTTGGCTTTTTTTCTTCTGCCAGAAACCTTATATATTGGACAAATTATTATTGAATCAGCCATATCAAAACTTGTTAAAAATTCATCAAAAAGTTTTTCGGTTCTATCTTCTTGGTGTGGCTGAAAAACAATAACTATTTTTTTGTTTTGATAAAATCCTCTCACACCACAAAGAAGTGCTTTTATAGCAGTTGGATGATGTGCATAATCAGAAAATATTATATTTGTTTTCCATTTTCCCAACTTTTCAAATCTCCTCCATAAACCTTTGAAATCTTTTATAGTTTCTGATATTATTTTTGGATTAATTCCTAACTTTATTGCTAGAGCCGATGCTACCAAAATATTATAAATATTATAATATCCTGGCAAAGCTGTTTCTATTTCACAGAGTTTTTTGCATTGTTCACTTGTTTTTGATTTTTTACACAAATGTAAATTAAAATATTGTTTGTTGTATTTTTTCACAACATCGCTGACGTACAAAAGTGAATCTCCTGTTATACTCACAGAAAAAGATTTTTTTGATATTTTTAAATCTTTTATATTTACATCGTCAATATTATAAATTAAATTTTCTGGATCATTTAATTTTTCTACAAATTCTTGGAATGCTTTTTTGATATTTTCCAAGCTTCCATAAACATCCAAATGATCCTTATCAAGCGATGTAAGCCCAATATAATCTGGGTGAAGTTTCAACATCTTGAAATTGTATTCATCACCTTCTACAACTAAATATTTGCTTTTTCCAAGACGAAAATTTGTATTTATAGAACATATTTGACTTCCTACAAATATAGTAGGATCAAGTCCTGCATTTATCATTATCATAGACAAAAGTGCTGTTGTAGTAGATTTTCCATGCGTTCCACTTATTGCTATTGTAGTATAATCCTTTGAAAGTCCTCCGAGAAATTCAAAATGCGAAAGAAATAATATTTTCAATTCTTTTGCTTTTTTTAATTCTGGACTAGTAACTGGCACAGCCGGGCTATAAACTAAAAGATCTATATCAGAAGTGATATTATTAGCTTCTTGTTTATAAAAAACTTTTACTCCACGTCTTTTCAGGTCATCTGTAATATCAGATCTAAAAGAATCAGAACCATAGACTTCTTTTCCTAATTCTAACATCATTTTTGCAATTGCTGATATTCCAATTCCACCAATTCCAGACAAATAAACTTTTTTGTATTTTGTTAAATCCATTTATGATTTATTTATTAAAGAATAAATTATATCTATTATATTTTCCGTTGCATCTTTTGGCATAATACTAGATATATTTCTTGATAGTGTTTCACGTTTTAATTTATTTTCTAGTAACATAAAAATATATTCAATTAAATTTTGCTCATTAGCAAGCTCTACTGCATTTTTATCTAAAAAATATTTTGCATTTAATTCTTGATGACCTTTTAAAGGAAGAAGGATTGCACATTTTTCTAAAAATGATAATTCAGTAAGAGTTCCAAGTCCGGAACGAGATACCACTAAATCCGAAACAAACATAAAATCCAAAGTTTCTTTTTCAATAAATTCATATTGATAATAATTTTCATTTTTTATGATTTTATGTTTTCCATTACCAGTTACATGAATTATTTGATATTTTTCTGTTAATTTATCAATATTTTGATATATTACTTCATTTAAATCATTTGCTCCTGAACTACCACCAAGTATCAAAACTATTTTGAGCTCTGGATTGAAATTATATTTTTCTATAATTTTTTGTTTATCTAAATTTTTTAATATTTCTATATCAAATCTACAAGGATTTCCTGTAAAAATTGCTTTATCTTTTTTGAACTTTTGTAAATGATCTTCAAATGTTACTGTTATTTTGTCGGCAAATGGAAACATCAGTTTATTTGCAAGACCAATTTTTACATCTTGTTGATGAACAAGTATTTTCTTGCCCAATATCTTTGAAACTATTACAAGTGGAACACTTACAAAACCACCAGCACTTATTACAATATCAGGACTCATTTTTTTCAAAAGTTTGTGCGACTGTAAAATTGCTTTTTTAAAATTATAAATATCAGAAAAATTTTTCAAACTAAAATATCTACGAAATTTTGCAGATGATATTTGATATGTTTTTATTCCTAGATTATTCAAAAATTTATTTTCAATTCCATTTATTGTAGAAACCCAAAATATTTCATCATTTAGATGAATTTTTTTTATTTTATTTATTATTGCTACAAGTGGAGTTACGGGACCAAGAGTTCCGCCACCCGAAAACATTAATTTAAAAGACTTATTCATATAATTAACTATTTGTATTCTTAGAAATATTTAAAAGAATTCCTACTGATGCCATATTCATAATCATAGCTGTTCCACCATAACTTACAAATGGAAGTGGAACTCCTGTCATAGGCAAAAGTCCTATCATTGATGAAATATTTATAAAACTCTGAAAACCAAGCCAAGAAACTATCCCAGTAGCCAAAATTCTTCCAAAATAACTTTTGGATTGTTTGGCTACTTTGAAACCTTGATAAACAAACGCAAAAATAACAAAAACATAAATTATACATATTAAAAATCCCAATTCTTCTCCAATTATTCCAAAAATTGAGTCTCCTGCTACTTCTGGCAAATATCCATATTTTTGTCTAGAATATCCCAATCCTACACCAAAAATACCACCTGAACCAACAGCTATAAGAGACTGATTTAAATGATAACCAATACCTTGTGGATCTTTACTTGGATCTAAAAATACCATAAGCCTAGCAGCTCTGTATGGAGCAAATTTTATTGCTAAAAACAACAATCCCGATGCAGAAGTAAGCATCCATAACATATGTTTTACATCAGCTCCACCTACAAAAAAACTAATAAGTGAAATAGCAATTATAATACTGAGAGTTCCTAAATCAGGCTGTAAAAGCATAAGTATTGCAACAATAGATACAATTACAACAAATGGCAAAAGTCCTGTATTTAAATCTCTAATTTTTTTGTCACCTTTTGAATCAAGCCAAGATGCTAAATATATAAGAAAAGTAAGTTTTACAATTTCAGATGGCTGAACGGAAATACCAAAAACATTTATCCAACTTCTAGCTTTTCCATAATTAGCCTCAATTCCAGGAATAAAAACTACAACCAACAATACAATAGAAATTATAAGCATCAAAAATGCAAATTTTTTCCAATTACGAAAATCAAATTTCAAACAAAAATAAAAAGCAAAAAGACCCGGTAAAAATCCATACAAAATTTGATGCCAAAACATATAATAAGTGCTTCCAAATTTTTGATAAGAATAAACAGAACTTGCAGACATAAGCATAAGTATTCCAAAAAAAATCAAAAACACAAAAATAAAAAATAATAAATAATTTATATCATTCAGATTACCCTTAACATGGAATACATCATCTATCAATTTTTTTAACTTAGACTTTCTATGCATTTATTTTAAATCATTAACTATTTTATTAAATTTATATCCTCTATCATATTCATTTTCAAACATACCAAAACTAGCGCATCCTGGAGATAATAATATTACATCTTTTCTTTCAGCTCTTTTATATGCTACTACTATTGCTTTTTTAAAATCATTAAATACTCCAACTATCAAATTTTCCCCACCAAAATGCTCTATTTTTTTTCTGAGATTATCTGTCTCTGTTCCAGATAACAATATTACAAATTTTGACTTCTTTACTATTTTTTCAGCAAACTCATCAAGTGGTAAATATTTTGTAGCTCCACCACAAATAAGTATAACCTTTTTATCAAAAGATTCTAAGGCTTTTATTCCTGCAATAGGAGACGTACTTGTAGTATCATTTATAAAACTTATAGCATTTATTTCTCTAATCTTTTGCAATCTAAATTCAATTGGATTAAATTTTTTTACAACTTTTTTTATAATTTTTTCTTCTATTCCAAGATTTAGACAAATTATTCTTGCCGCTGCTATATTTTCTAAATTATGATCACCTAAAAGATTTGTTTTGTAATCTATAACATCATTTTTTGAAAAATAAATTATTTTTCCTTTTGCTTCTTTTTTGAACTGATCATGATATTTATCTTTTCTATCTTTATTTAAAAATAATATCCCTGAACTATTTTGAAATTTATAAATATTCTTTTTATCACCAACATAATCATCCATTCCAACTCCACGATTAAGATGATCTTCATAAATATTAGTAATTAATGCAAATTCAGGAGAAAATTTTTCATCTTTAAATCCCTGCAACTGCCAAGAAGATAATTCTAAAACAAGAAAAGAATTATTGTTTAGCTTTTCTAAAAGCGGAATAGTTGCAGTTCCCATTATATTACCAGAAATATACACATCTTTTTTTGCTTCTTTTAATATTTCATAGGCAAGTGTTGTAGTTGTGGTTTTTCCACGAGTACCTGTTATTCCTATAATTTTTGCATCAGTTTGCGTACAAGCATATGACTCATCCATTATAATCTTTTTATTATGCTTTTTTGCAATTTCTAAATATGGAGAATCATATTTTACATCAGGATTTCTAACTATAATGTCATTTTCTATGAAATCAGATTCCAAATGTTCTCCTAAATGTAATGTAATATTTTTGTATTTTGACAAAACATCTATAGAACTTTGTAATTGCTCTTTTGTTTTTAGATCTGTTACCGTAACAATAGATCCAGCTTCATAAAAAAACAAAGCATCTTTCAAACCTTTTCCAATAGTTCCAAGTCCCATTATAAGAACTTTTTTGTTTTTAAAATCAGATAAATTCATAAACATTTTTATAAAAAAATATTATAATTTATAATCTAAAATAAATTATATTTTATCAAAAAAATAAATTATCAAAGTAAGAACTGCAGAAATACCACCCAAAAGCCATGCACGCATAACAATTTTTGACTCTGGCCACCCTATTGCTTCAAAATGATGATGTATTGGAGTAGATTTAAATAATTTCTTTCCATTATGTATTCTTTTGTATGTAATCTGTATTAATACAGATAACGATTCCAAAATAAATATTCCTGCAAATAATGGTAAATATAACAAAGAATTTGTAAGCATGGCTATAATTCCAAGTGTTATACCTAAACTCATAGAGCCTGTATCTCCCATAAAAAATCTAGCTGGTGGAATATTGAACCACAAAAAAGTAACAAGAGCCCCTATTATCACACCACAAAAAATAGCCAAATCATATCTACCTTGCATAAAACTAATTACCCCAAGCGCACAAAATGATACAAGTAATAAGCCTCCTGCTAGACCATCCAAACCATCAGTTTCATTTACACTAAAAGAAGTTGCTGAAACAACTATTGTAAATATTGGTATAATCCACCAACCAATATTAAAAGATCCTATAAAGGGAATATGTAATATATCCCAATCGAGTTTGAAATAAAACCACAAAGCGCATAAAAGTGATATACCAAAATATAAAACTAATTTCTGTGATATACTAAGTCCTCCACCCCTTGGGCCTATTTTTCTAATTCCCAAATAATCATCCAAAAGTCCTATAAAAGCTGCTGCTATAAGAGCTCCAAATGGCAACAATGTTTGAGACCTTGATAAAAAATTAAACATTCCAATATATGTATTTGGAAAAATAATACTCAAAAAATAACAAATAAAAACAACTATCAAAATTGTAAGCCAAATTATAATTCCTCCCATAGTAGGAGTTCCTGCTTTTATTTTATGTAAATTAAAAAAAACAGGGGCTTCACTTTCGGATCTAATTTGTTTTCCAAGTTTATATTTATAAAGAAAATGAGTAATGAGTGGTGTAACCAAAAAAGCTATAAAAGAAGAAAAGGTAGTCAATATAAAAATTTTCAATATAATTTCATTTAACATTTATTTGATAAATTTATTAATATTATATTCCCACTATAAGAACTATATACATAACTAATTCCAAGTTTATAAATAAACTAGTATAAAGCAAAAAATAAGAAAGTAATAATGAGTTTTTTTTGGGATTATAAATATAAAAAGAAAAGATCAAATTAACCAAAAAAACCAAAAGACCAATAACTGGGGCAAAAAATAAGTTAAGAGGAGATCCTAGCAAATCAATGCCAAAATAAACATTATAATGCAAAACATGAGAACTTTTAGAGAAATCTATATAATAATTAATTATATACCAAATATAATAATTTAAAGATAATGTACCTATTATAGACCAAAAAACAGTCCTCTTACCAAAAAAATTTCTAAATTTATCTATTAAACTTATCATATTTTATTTAAAAGGTGAAAAATTTCTTAAATCTTTGACTGCTTTTTTCAAAACTGTTATAAATATTTTTATTTCAGACAAGGTGTTGTTTTTATTTAAACTTACCCGAAGTGATCCATGAGCATCCTCTGGATTTATTCCAATTGATAAAAGTACATGAGAAGCACTAAGTGATCCAGAAGCACAAGCAGAACCAGTAGAACACGCTACACCTTCCAAATCTAACTTCAAAAGTAATGCTTCACCTTCTACATTTTTAAATAAAAAGTTTGCATTGTTTGGAAGTCTATCTCTCAAAGAACCATTCAAAGAAACTCCTTTTATTTTCAAAACTTCTTTTATCATAAAATCTCTAAGTTTTGTAATTTTTGAAATTTCTATATTATGATTTTTGGCTAATATAAATTCCACCGCCTTCGCAAAACCAACAATACCAGGAGTATTATACGTACCCGCTCTTTGTCCATTTTCTTGATGCCCACCGTGAATAAGTGGCGTAAGATGAATCCCCTTTTTGACATATAAAAGTCCAACGCCTTTTGGTCCATAAATTTTATGAGACGACATCGAAAGAAAGTCACAATACAATCTCTTTACGTCCATTTGCAAAAAATAAGAAGCTTGAACAGCATCTGTATGAAACAAAATTTTATTTTTTCTATTAGTATTTATTTCATTAATTTTTTTTCCAATTTTGGCAATTGGTTGTATTGTACCTATTTCATTATTCACGTACATTATAGACACAAGCTTAGTATCTTCTCTTATAGCATCTAATACCTTATTGTAATCAATGATTCCATTTTTTTCTGGTTTTATAAATGTTACATCCACTCCTCGTCTTGATAAATACTTAGCTACTTCAAGCACACTTGGATGTTCAAACATAGTAGTTATAAGATGCCCATTAAAATCATCAAATACACCTTTTAGAACTGTATTGTTACTTTCTGATGCGCCCGAAGTAAAAATTATTTCACTTGGATCACAATTTAAAAAATTAGATATAATATCTTTTGATTTCAAAATCGTGGCCTCTGCATCTTGACCAAAACTATGAATTGAGGAAGCATTACCAAAATCATCTGTAAAATATGGAATCATGGCTTGTAAAACTTTTTTATCTACAGAAGTTGTTGCTGCACTATCTAAATATATTCTTTTTTTATTAGACATATAATTATTTTGTTCTTTTTATTTTTATCCCAGGAAAATCTTTTTCCAATTCTTCCTGAATAAAACCTTTTATAGTCATTTCAGCCATTGGACAATGATTACAAACACCTAATAATTTTATGTCCAAAATATTTTTTTTCTCATCATATTTCAAAACTTTCAAATCCCCACCATCAGAATTTAAAAATTTTCTTATTTTTTCTATTTTTTTATCTAATTTTATATTCATTATTTTTTTGTTAAATAATTATTTATTGCTTTTTTTAGTGCCTCTATAGATAACATAGAACAATGAATTTTTGGTTCAGGTAGTCCACCAAGTTTTTCCAAAATTACATCTTTTCCAATATCCATAGCATCACTTAATTTTTTACCTTTTGCAACTTGTGTAACAACCGAAGAACACGCAATAGCTGCTCCGCAACCAAGTGTTTCAAATTTAATATCTTGTATTTTGTCATCTTTTATTTTTAAATAAATTTTCATAATATCTCCACAAATAGGATTACCTACTTGTCCTATAGCATCAGCATTTTTTATAACTCCTTGATTTTTTGGATTTTTAAAATTATCTAAAACTTTTTTTGAATACATATTTTAATATTAATAAAATAAATTAAATAAAACCATTGAAATACTTAATTCAACGCAATTTATAATAACATTATAAACATAAAAAGTCAAAAAATCCCTGAAATTATGCAGATAAATCAAAATATTTACATCTTAATTTTGACACTATAAAAATATTATGTGATACTAAAATTATAAAAATCATCCAGTTATACCCCGCTTCGTAGAAGCTTCAGCGAGGCGAGCAACTGGACAAAAAAAATATGCTAAACTCAAAAAATATACAACTTATAAAAATACTTCATTTGGAAAATGAGCTAGAAAATTGGAAAGAAATCAAAGAATTAAAATCCAAAATAAATATTGATTTTTTTGACAATGTAAATATAAAAAATAAAAAGGAAGCAATTTCAAAAAGCATATTTGTAATAAAATCAATACTCAAAGAATTAGACAAACAAAAAATAGATATTTTAAAAATGGATCCAGGTCATGGCATAGGACACATGACAAGAGATTATATAAATGCGCTAAGATTGGCATACAAAGACAATAACACAAAACCAAAAGAACTCTTTATAGGAATAATAGGGGCAGCGCTTCATGACATTGGTTCATCTCTTATAGAAAGATACAGCGAATCACAAAGATTAGTACGCCATGCTGAAATGGGAGCATTACTTTTTAAGAGAATATCTCAAAAATTAAAAATACTAAACAAAGAAGAAGAGTTTTTAATTTGTTATGCAATAGCAGCTCATACAACATACTTAAAAGTCTATTATTTCAAAAAATTCAAAGTAGAGCCATATAAATATATTTTGAATAATAAAGTTGTGATGTCTTTTCAATATCCTCGCTTTGCAGATAGATTGGACGCAAATGGAGCTTTTCTTGTAGCAAGAGATTATCTTATTTTAAATAAAAGCCATATGCACGATGGGTCTATGGGAAAATTTTTCAAAACAAATTTTAAAGATGACATGAAAATAACACTAAGAGCTCAAGATGAAATTGAAAAATCTGGAGGATATAGAACAGCATTAGAACATTTAAATATTTATATGCTTGGACAGAAAAATTCCATTCACTCTCAATATGATACCAATGTAATGGAATATTTTAGAGACAATGAAACAAAAAATTTAAAAAATATAATAAATTCCATACTAAAGCCCAAAAAATTAGAAAGTAAAAAGATAGATGAAATACAAAAAAAATGGACCATATTTCTATATAAAAATATAGAACCAACTGAAATTGGTAAAAAAACAGCCATAGGACTAAGTAAAAAGTTTAAAAGGTTGAAAGAAAATGAAATAAATGCTTGGACCTATGGATTTTATATAACAATGCAAGAATACAACAAATCTGCCTATGAAATGCTTAAATTTTTAGATAAAATACCAAAAGAATATCAGACTCTACCTGTAATAGGTAAACTCAAAACACTTATAAAACCTAGCATAAAATTTGACAATTAGACTATTTTTGATATAATTTCTTACATTACTAAATAAACTAATAATATGGCACATAAAAAAGCTGGTGGTTCTACCTCGCTTGGACGAGACTCAAAAGCAAAGAAACTTGGAATAAAAATAAACAATGGACAATTTATAAAACCAGGACAAGTTATAGTAAGACAAAGAGGTACAAAATATTATCCTGGTAAAAATGTAAAAAAAGGTGGAGATGATACTCTTTTTGCAATAAACTCTGGTACTGTAAAATATTCCAAAAAAAAAGTAATAAGATTTGATGGAAATTTAAAACCTAGAAATACTGTATCTGTAGAACCCGTAACTTCAAAAAAATAATTCAAAACTTTTATAAACAAAAAAGTATCTTTTAAAAGATACTTTTTTGTTTATATAACTTATTTATCCCGCGAAGCGGGATCCCGCAACAATTATAAATTATCATATTTACCTCACCCCCATCCCCTCTCCATCTTTCGACTTCGCTCAAGATAGAGAGGGGTGATTGCTTTGATATATAATCTAAGCTTTTCTCCCCTCTCCATTATAAATGGAGAGGGGTTGCTCGCCTTGGCATAGCTTTAGCGTAGCCAGGGGGGTGAGGTTATTTTATATTTCTATTCAATCACTTCACCTAGTGTATAATCCCCAAAGAAAGCATCTGGTAAGTCATGAACTAGTTTATTCCAATTAGTACCATATAACTCTATTGCTTTTTCTTCTGTCTTTATCCATCTTATAGTTCCATTACTTCCCACTAGATATACTTTAGCTACTGTTGGTATTTTAAATAGTATACCAGCATTGTATGGAACATTCTTTCCTAGTGTATAAGTAGCTAGTTCTTCTTTGGTTATTGTAGTTACAAATGAAAAATCATTATCAAAGTATGAATACCATATCTTTTCATTTACATATGAATGTCTAATGTTGTCAGTATCTACAAAGTACACTGTACTAGTATCCTCTGTCTTTACCCACTTACCTGTAGTCCAGAATGATTGTGGAATACTACTTCCTACATCTTTTGTATCAATGGTAGATGGTACTCCAGTAATGTTAAATATTGCAAACTTTGTTAGATGATTTACAGTAAACACAACTTTATTTGTAACTGTGTCAAATACAGCACCTGGTATTAATATCCAACTATCAGATATTGAATCATAATAATATACTCCTAGATTAGATGTATTATCTGGAAGAGATGGTATTGTAATTATATATAATAGTTAGATTGTTAGTAAATGATGTAATAGAAATATTATTAGTATCAACTGCTGATATATTAAATATACTTCCACCTATCATAAATGCACCTGTTGTAACAGTTGGTGTATTATCAGTACTTAATATTCCTTGACTTACAGTAATAGTAGTATTAGATGTTACAGTGTTTGATGGTACTACAACAGTAATAGCAGAACTATCAGTAAATGTATAATTAAGTGTTCCACCATTTGTTGGTGTAACAGTAGTAGAATATGTTGGTATAGTTGGTGGTGTAACTATTGTAGAACCAGTCCATCCTCCACCTGTTGAACCAGATGATGGTCTTGCTATCACATTTACTACTCTTGTAGAAGTACTTGTATTAGTAGCAGTGTCACTTACTACATATGTGACAGTATATGATCCTATAGTATTTATATCTACATTACTAGTTGTTACTATATCATTTGTTATATCTCCATCTACTGCATCTGTAGCTGTAGCTCCTTCATCATAATAACTATCTCCTTTGTATATTGATAGTGGATTTGATCCTAGTATAGTTATTATTGGACTAGTATTATCAAGTATTGCTGATACTGTTGTAGTGCTAGTATTATCAGCTGTATCTTTTGCTTGAATGTGTAAATAATATGTTCCATCACCACTAGATTGTGTTGTTGATGTTGTAGTACCATATACTTCATCAGTAAATTCATGTGTTTCTACTTGATTTACTATATATCTATATGTAGCTTCTTCATTACTACTCCAGTTCCATGTTTTAGTCTTTGTTGGTGTAGTGTCGTTTGATAGACCTGAGATGGTTGGAGCTATACCATCCTCTAATAACCATAACTCAGCTCCATTTACTCCATCATTAGCCTGAAAATACAATACTCCATCTAGGTTTGTAAGGCTGAATGGGGAAGAATCACCACCAGAAGAAATATCCTTTACCATTACTGTGCCTTCACTTGTTCCATCTGATTTCCATAGTTCTAATCCATTTGTTCCGTCTGTAGCTCTAAAATACAATACTCCGTTTACATCTGTAAAATTGGATGGGGAAGAATCACCACCAGAAGAAATATCCTTTACCATTACTGTGCCTTCACTTGTTCCATCTGATTTCCATAGTTCTAATCCATTTATTCCGTCTTTAGCCTGAAAATACAATACCCCGTTTACATCTGTAAGGTAGGATGGATAAGAACTACTAAAAGGATGAATATCTTTTACCATCACTGTTCCTTCGCTAGTTCCGTCTGATTTCCATAGTTCTAATCCATTTGTTCCGTCTGTAGCCTGAAAATACAATACCCCGTTTACATCTGTAAGGTAGGATGGGGAAGAATCACCACCAGAAGAAATATCCTTTACCATTACTGTGCCTTCACTTGTTCCATCTGATTTCCATAGTTCTATTCCATTTATTCCGTCTTTAGCCTGAAAATACAATACCCCGTTTACATCTGTAAGGTAGGATGGATAAGAACTACTAAAAGGATGAATATCTTTTACCATCACTGTTCCTTCGCTAGTTCCGTCTGATTTCCATAGTTCTAATCCATTTGTTCCATTATTAGCGAAAAAATATAATACTCCGTTTAGATTTGTAAGGTAGTCTTGAGAAGAACCACTAACACCAGGACGAATATCTTTTACCATCACTGTTCCTTCGCTTGTTCCATCTGATTTCCATAGTTCTTCTCCATTTGTTCCATTATTGGCTTTAAAATATAATACTCCATTTACATCTGTAAGGTAGATTGGAGAAGAACTACTAAAACCAGGACGAATATCTTTTACCATCACTGTACCTTCACTTGTTCCATCTGATTTCCATAGTTCTATTCCATTTGTTCCATTATTAGCTTGAAAATACAATACTCCGTTTACATCTGTAAGGAATTGTGGATTAGAATTACTAATACCAGTATAAATATCTTTTATCATTACTGTGCCTTCACTTGTTCCATCTGATTTCCATAGTTCTTTTCCATTTGTTCCATTATTAGCGAAAAAATATGCTACTCCGTTTACGTTTGTAATCCAGGATGGAGAAGAACCAATACTACCAGGATAAATATCTTTTATCATTGTTGGTTCTACTGATGCATCTACCATTATTGGGTTAGATAAAAAATAAGAAAAAGATATTAATATGAATACATATACTTTAAAATGATTTTTCATAATATTATTTTATTTATTTAAATTTAAATTAATATAAATATATTATCTAATAGATTTAATATATTTTATTATTACCTTTAATTGATAATTTTAATAAATTTATTATATCACAAAATATGAGGGGGGTAGATTAATAAAAAATTATTTATAAAAAAATAAACTCTTGCAAAGCAAACGCTATAATCAAAATATAAATAATAAAACAAATAACTGCTTTTTATACTATCAAGCAATTAATCCTGTCAGGTCAAATACACACCATGGCGGTATACCGTGGACTCGACTATTAAGCAATTAAACTATTATGCTATTATTCTATCCCGCAACAATTATAAATTATATAGAGGCGGGATTAATCTATTATTTAAGATATTTTTTCATAGCTATAAGACTACTAAATCCAGAAAACAAACTAGATATAACAAATTCACTAAAAAATATAATTATGAAATTGGAATTAAAATATGTCAATAAATTTGTGGGATAACCTTCAAACAATCTCACAACAATAGGATTTAAAATAGATAAAGATATATAAACCAACAATATTACAATAAAAATAGAAATAATATTATAAAGCAATATTTCCAACATAAATGGAGATTTTATAAAATTACTTGTAGCACCGACAAGCTTCATTATTGATATTTCTTCTCTATATGTATAAACCCCTATTTTTATAGAATTATAAACCATCATAAGAGTCATAATCATAAACAATATTGAAACTATATATCCAGCAATTTTTATTTTACTAGATACAGAATCAATTCTATTTGTAACAGTTGCATAATCTTGAAATTGACTTTCGTCCACATCAAACAAATTGCTATATTGACTCTCTTTCAGTTCTGTTAAAATATCATCATAAAGAGATATGTCTTTTGCCTTTATTTTCAAACTTGGCAAAAATACATCACCACCATCTTGTTTTAATTCATCAACTGCATCTATTATATCCTCATTTGATGAATATTTATTTTCAAATTTTGAAAGTGCTGTCTCAGAAGATACATATTCAACACTTTTTATATATTCCGAAGACAAAATTTTGTCCTTGAATTCGCTTATTTGATCCTCTGTTACACTTTGTTTGAAATAAACACTTACATCTACTTTGTCTTTTACCAAATCTATTGCATTATCTGCTAATAAATTAAAAATAATCAAAAAATTTACAGTAAGTAATGTAAGGGTAATAATTGTAATATTTATAACAGAAAGCCAAATATTTCTAAAAAAATTTTGAAATGCAAGTTTAAAAATTCTTGATAAAGAGGAATACATAAGTTTTTATTATTTTTGTTATTTATAAAAAATTACAATATATATCTACCAACTTTTTGATCACTTATAACCCTACCTGAGTCCAATGTAATAACTCGTTTTCCTAAGCTATTTACTATATCTCTATTGTGTGTAACTAAAATTATAGTTGTATTTAATTTATTTATTCTAAGTAATAAATCTATTATTTCTCTTGAATTTATAGAATCCAAATTACCAGTAGGCTCATCTGCAATTAATAATTTTGGTTGATGTACAAGAGCACGTGCTATTGCTGCTCTTTGTTGTTCTCCTCCAGATAATTGATGTGGATATCTATCTTTTTTGTCATGAAGACCAACAATTTTTACAATTTGTGGAACTATTTTTTCTATTTTATCTTTTTTTTCACCACAAGTTTCCATTGCAAAAGATATATTTTCATAAATATTTTTTTTCTTAAGAAGTTTAAAATCTTGAAACACAAAACCTATTTGTCTTCTCAAATATGGAATTTCATTTTGTCTTATACCTGTAATATCCCAACCACCTATTTCTACTTGTCCTTCTGTTGGTAATTCTTCTGCAAACAAAATTTTTGCAAGAGTTGATTTTCCTGTACCACTTTGACCTACAACAGAAACAAATTCCCCTGGATTTATTTGTAGAGATATTTTATTTAAAGCCCAAACATTTGGCTGATAAAATTTTGAAAGATTCGTTACTTTTATCATTGTATTAGCTTTCTTACCTACCGGCAAACAGGTAGCTTTCAGTTTTCAGCTTTCAGTTTTTAATTACTGACAAACTTATACTTAATAACTATCTATATTTTATTTATATTTTTATTTTTTAATTTTTTATAACTTTTTTTAATTTATATATTTGGAGCCATCTGCCGGCTTCGAACCGACGACCTACGGTTTACGATACCGTTGCTCTACCAACTGAGCTAAGATGGCGTATATTTTTAATTACTATTTTCAATTTTATATATACAAATCAAACTGTCGTAGCGAAACGGAGATCCCGCATAAGTGAAATGATTGCGGGAAGCTAAGATGGCATATTTTATTTATTATCAAATTTCAAAAAATAATGTATCTTGCTTTTCTTTAAAGTATCATCTAAATAAGAGCTTATACTTTTTATAGGAAGAAAAATTTGAGTAAACTTATAATAATATTCTTCACTGTCCTCTGCCTTTATTTTACCTTTTAATTTATAAATATGATAACCAGAAATACTTTTTAAAACAGTAGTGAAATTTCCTACTTCTAATTTATCAACTTTACCACTCAAATTAGATGGCAAGTCCTTATATGTCATCCAACCTATTTCATTGAACAATGTATCATCTTTATATATTGTAGCATATTCTTCAAATTTATTCGGATTTTTTGAAATATCTTCATAAACAGATTCTATTTTTATTTTATTTTCTATATTAAATTCATCACTTTTTATTACACCTGCTATTAAATTCTCCAAGTACAATGGTCTTATAACATAATATTCAAATAAATTTTTGTCCCAATTATAATTATCTTTTAAATAATTCATTTCTTTTGAAGCAATATTATTTATTTCATAAAAATCATTTGCAAAAATTCTAAAGTCTTTATCTCTTATAATTATCTTCAAATTTTTTATTTGTTCTTCCAAAATTTTGTCTTGTATTATCATTTTTGAAATTATAATGTCATTTTTTTCTAAATTAGGAAAATATGTATCAAAATCATTTACAAATTTTTTGTATTCTTTATAATTTACAAAATCTCCATTTACAAGCATTACTGGGTAAGAAATAAATTTTGAAGTAAACTTTCCTAAAAAAATTTTATTTCCAAAAAAATAAAAATCAAACATTCCAAGTAAAGATACAAATATTAATAATACAAAAAAATACAAAATATATTTTTTATGTGTTTTCTTCATTTGTTTTTATATTAAAAAAATAATCCCACCACAATCTTATATTAGATTTGCTCTCTTTGTTAATTTTTGCCTCTTCTTTTTTTATATCTGATTCTTGAGTAAATACAACTATTTTTTCGCCTGGTTTTTTATAACCCAACTTTTCCCTCGAAGAAGTTTCTATATATTCATCACTATTAAAATACTTCACCAAACTATCAAGCTCTGTGTTTTCTTTTTTCAAATTATTTATTTCTGATTTTAAATTTTCTATTTCTTTATTTACCTGCATTCTTTGTTTCATAGAAGAGTAAACATTTATAGACATAAAAACTACAACAACAAAAAATATAAAGAAAAAAAGCTTAGAAGATAAAATTCTAAAAAATGATGAATTATTTTGCCTTATCATAAGTTTATTATAATAAAAAAACTCATATTTATCAATAAAAAAACAAAAAAGGTAGTGAGCAACCTTTTCTTTCGAAAAGATCACTCTACTACCTTGTTATATATTACACAACACCATAGCTCTCAGAAAGAGAGCAACCTTACGAAAAAAAATGGTTGTTGTAGTTGCTGATTTATCAGCTGTTATTGGTTTATGGCTTGTTGGAATGCTTTCCAAAAAGACACTATACCCTCAAGCTCATTAATACCACCGACCCTTGACGTAAGTTGCGGATTTCTGGAAGAATCAGCCTTAACGGCTTCGACAAGAGCTTCAAGTCCATTAACGTATTTAAATATTTCCTGGAACTCTTTCTTAGCTGCAAGGTCTATCTTCATAGCATCAGCCAATCCATGGGCTTGTATAAGCTTGATAGCTTTTTCCATTTCTGCTTTTGCTTCCGCTACTTTTCTTTCCGTATCAATCACTTCATTTTCTTTAGCGAGGACTTCCTGCTTGTTAGCCAAGATACCAAGCTGAGTTTTTTTCTCTTCATCCGAAAGAGCAAGCTTGTTTTCCTGCTCCTGTATTGCAGCTTCATTTTTACGAAAGGCAATTATGTCATCGCCATCAAAATCGGTGATGTGAAGCCTCACAAGTCTAACACCATACTCTGCAAACTCATTTTTGGGAAGTTTCTCTGAACGCATTTTTTCCAAAGACTCTTCGCTAATTTTTTTCTTATTAGGATCCATATCTTCCAAGTCATAATTATTACTTACTACATTTTCTATATATGTCTCTAATATTCGTGAGAGTAAATTTCCGGCCTTTACTAAACTCTTATCCCAATTCATCCCAAGTTCCCAGATCTTGTCGTAGAACAACATTATTTCCGTTATCTGGAATTCGAAAGAACCAACTACTTTTACAAGCATTCCATCTTTCGATGTCACTGCTATATCAATTTCTTGATTGTTCTCAATCCTTTTTAAAGGAATTACTTGTATTGATAGGGGTATTGTAGTCCTTGATCTGTATATAAATCTTGGCCAGTTAAAAATTACTCTGCCAAGCCTTTCAGGTTTGTTAGATCCAGTAAAAAATCCATTTACAAAACCTTGGATTACGATAGCCACGTTTGTTCCTATGTAAATAGAGTTTTTTACATAAAATAAAACAATCCCTAATACACCACAAAACATCAAGACTATATATCCTATCCATATATATTGCATCCCTCCAATTAGATTAAAAAAAATCGGTAGGGTGTACTTCAATACGACTAGCTCTATAAAAGCTAGGAATAAGGCAATTATCAAATAAATCGCCTTTAGAGTGCTGAATTTCATTGGTTCCTCCTTATTGAAACCTTTTTAGTTTGTTTTTTTATTTACTATTTAGACATTATCTTATTAACAGACACTATCTTGTCTATTTTACTATAGAACCATATACTATACACCAAAAGCTATTTTTTGTCAAATTAAAAAATACCCAATTATTTGAGCATTAAATTATTTATAAATATTATATTAATTTTTTAATTCCAATATTCTATTTTTTATAGACTGAGGATTTTTTACATTATCAAGTCCCAATTCTACTCCATTGTAAAGCAATATTACCAAGTCCCCTACTTTGAATAATTTGTAGAAAAAATTATTATATTCCACGTAAATCTTTTCTATATTTTCTATAAAAAATTCTTTTAATTCTCTATCAAATATCCAATCCTGATAACATCTGTATAATTTTTCTTCAGTTATTATAATACAATTAAAATTTTGCCTAATTTGAAAAATAATTCCAGAAAAAATAGAAATAAGTATTATTATCAAAAATAAAAAAATACCTTTCACGCCAAGAGACATAACAGGTACCATAAAAAAAAACGGAATCAAAAATACTAAAAAACAAATAAAAAATTTTATATAAAGAAAAAATCTAACACTATAGATAATATCTAATATCTCTTCATTACTTTCCAAATATTTGCTAAAATACTTATACGACATATGAAAAGAAAACATTTAAAAACAATTTGGGTTATTCTTGCTTCTATAATGGTTCTGAGTATGATTGTATTTGGCTCAGGTCTTACATATTTATTTTAGCAATTAATCCCTTTTTAATACAGAGAGGTAAACATCTTGAGGCAGTTCTACTTTTCCAAAAGACTGCATTCTTTTTTTACCTTTTTTCTGTTTTTGTAATAATTTCTTCTTTCTACTTACATCTCCTCCATACAATTTGGAAGTTACATCTTTTCGAAGCGCACTAAGTCTTTCAGAAGCTATTATTTTTGCTCCAATAGATGCTTGTATTTTTACTACAAATTGTTGTTTGTGTATAGTATTTTTCAATCTACCTACTATTGATTTGCCTATACTATATGCCTCATCTTTGTAAACCAAACTTGATAATGGTTCTATGAGTTGCTCTGCGATATAAATATCAAGTTTTATAAGGTCTACTATTTGATAGTCACTAAATTCATAATTTAGCGATGCATAACCACGACTCACACTTTTTAGCTTATCATAAAAATCTACGAGTATTGGAGTAAGTGGAATTTTATATTTCAAAACTACTAAATCTTTGTTCAAAAATTCTGTATTTTGATACAATCCTCTTCTTTCATCAGCCAACTTCATCACAGAACCCATGTATTCAGATGGAACTACTATATCCATATTCACTATTGGTTCTTCTATAATATCTACAATTTGTGGATCATATTCTGCTGGCTTTGTAATAATTGTATAATCCCCTAAATCATCTTTATACAAATCACCTTTGTATTTTGCTAATATTTCCTTTTTTAAGTAAGCCTTGTATGCAACGGATGGAATTGTAACTACCAAATCCAAATCATATTCTCTTTTTAATCTTTGAAGGAATATATCCAAATGTAGCAATCCTAAAAATCCACACCTAAAACCAAAACCAAAAACTGGGGAGGATTCTTTTTCTATTTCTACAGAAGCATCATTTAATTTTAATTTTTCTACTGCTTCTCTTAACTCTTCAAATTCATCTCCACCCTGAGAATACACTCCTGCAAAAACCATTGGTTTTATAACTTTGTATCCTGGTAGTGGCTCTGAATTTCTTTCACTCTCTAAAACAATAGTATCTCCAACTCTTACACTTCTTAAATCTCTCTCACCGCTAATAATATATCCAATTTCGCCACTTTTTAATTCATCTGCTTTTTCTTGTTTTATTCTAAAATGTCCAACTTCCAAAATATCTGTAGATACTTTTGAGCCCAAAAATCTGATTTTGTCTCCTTTTTTAAATGTGCCATTAAAAACCCTAACATAACTCAAAATTCCTCTATATTCATCATATACAGAATCAAATATAAGAGCTTTATTGTGACTAAAGTCTTGTGTTGGCGCAGGAATTTCTTTCACTATTGTCTCTAAAAGCTTATCTACATTTTCCCCTGTTTTTGCTGAAATTTTTACTATATCTTCTCTTTCGCAAACTATTAAATTCATTATTTCTTCTTCTGCTCTTTCTATATCAGCAGTAGGAAGATCTATTTTGTTTATAACCGGAATAATTTTTAAATTTTGATCTTGAGCAAAACGAAGATTTACCAAAGTTTGAGCTTGGATTCCTTGAGTTGCATCAACTACCAAAATAGCTCCTTCTACACAAGCAATAGAACGAGATACTTCATAACCAAAATCCATATGCCCAGGAGTATCAATTAAATTCAAAATATAATCTTTATACTTCATTCTAATTGGCTGAAGTTTTATAGTTATTCCTCTTTCTCTTTCTAAATCCATAGAATCCAAAAGTTGATCTTTCATTTCTCTATCTGAAACAGTATGAGTGAGTTCAATAAAACGATCAGCAAGTGTAGATTTGCCATGGTCAATATGAGCTATAATACAAAAATTTCTTAAATTATTCATAATGAATTTGTTTTCTTTAGTTTTCTTAGTAAATAAATTTCAAATCTTTTAAAATATTTTTTTAATAAATTTGCTTCTTGTACATCAAACAAAATACTTAATATTAGATATACTATTATTCCAACAAATCCGCATACCAACAATTGCAAAAATATTCCTATAAATTTATCCATATTAACCCCAAGTGACATTGCATAACGGACAATATAGACAATAATACCCATTATAATAGAATTTGCAAGTACTTTGAATAAGAAATCATAAAAACGAACTATTTTAACAATCTTATACTTTTTATATAAAATTATAAAAAGTACAAGTAAATTAAAAACACTACTCACAGAAAATGCTATAGCTATTCCCTCTATTCCAAATTTTGTACTCAGATAAATTGCCAAAACTATATTTATAATAAAACTCCAAATACCAACATATACTGGTGTTTTTGTATTTTCAAGTGCATAAAAAGCACGAGCTATAATAGGAATAAGACACTGAAATACAAGTGAAATTGAAAAATAACCTAAAACTTGTGCAGTATAATAAGTATCATGCCAACTAAAAGCACCTGATCCTAAAATTATTCTTACAATTTGAGCTCTTAGTATTATAAACAATACCGATATAGGAATTACAAAAAATATAACCTGTTTTATATTTTTTGATAAATGTTCGCTAAATTCTTTTTTATCTTCGCAATCTGCACAGTCTGACAAAATTGGAAATATAGATATTGCAACTGATACACCAAATATTCCAGAAACAAAAGATTGCAAATTAAAACCAAAATAAAAAATAGAAATACTTCCTGTTGCAAGGCTAGATGCAATCATAGTTATTACAACTTGATTTATTTGATTTAATGCGAGTGCAAAAGTTCTTGGCAACATAAGTGAAAATATTTTTTTTACATATTGATCTCTAAAATCAAAAATACATTTATATTTCCATCCTTTTTTATACACCGCAAAAAGTTGTATTATAAAATGTAAAAATGATCCAAATATTACTCCCCATGCAAGATAGTCATATCCATAATATTTCGAAAGAATTATTCCAGAAATTATTCCAACATTATAAAAAACTGGCGCCAAACTATAAAAAAAATAACTCTTATAAGAATTTAGCAAACTACTCATCACATTACTGGCACCAAATATAATAATACTAAAAAGCATTATTCTTGTAAGTTTTACAGTGAGATCAAATTGAAAATCATTGAATCCTGGTACAAGTAATTTTACAAAAAAATTCAATTTCAAAATTATTATCAAACACAAAAAAATAAGTAAAAATGTGATAATATTCAAAACTGAATTTGATACATATATTGCCCTATCTTTGTCTTTTTTGTTTAATTTTACAAATACAGGAACAAAGGCGCTAGCAAGGGCACCAAGTATAAGGGTATTAAAAATAAGATCTGGAATTCTAAAAGATGCAAAATAAGAATCAAGAATTTCTCCTGCTCCAAACATATGAGCCAAGATTCTATCTCTTATAAGTCCCAAAATTTTTGATAAAATTGAAAAAACGCTTATAAGAATAGCGCCACCCATTACTGTTGTATTTAACCTGTGAAGTAATTTTTTTAGCATATTTAATTAATAATATTATATCATAGCACCCGGCGGGTTGACCACCCGGCGGGTGCTAAAACAAAAAAACATGCCTACTCCTTTACGAAGTAGGCATGCAACATTTAAAAAAGAAATTAAACTATCTCATAGCAAGAAGCTTCTCTGCCGAAGCAAGAGCCTCCTTGCCACCCTCAATCTGAATAACTTGTTGCTTCAATAACAACAACCGTTCGGGAGACTTTTGGTGTAAGGTCTGAACAGCAGATTCTGCCATCGGTGGATACCACCAAAGGCTTTTTAACTTATCATGATGTTCTAAAATAAAAGAACATTCATAAACAAACCGTCCGCCAGTAGAAATTCCTACCGCATACTTTAGAATCTCCTCATACTCTTCCACAGAAACATTATCTCCCAATATTCCCGTTAGTACTATTGCTGGACATTCGGAACTAACTAATAAAAAAGTATTGTCTGTTAATTCCTTATCCAAAAGCCCACTCTCTTTGGCGAATATGATTCTCCAAAAAAGCATAGCCCTAAGACTTTGGAGATCCAAAGCCTTTTCCTTTTCCTCTATGGAACGCTGTGGAATTTCAACATTAATAGGTTCTCTTGGTAATGGTACCAGATCTTGAGAACCAAGCTCAACATAACGTCTCAACATCAACCGAGCACCTGCCTTTGTTGAATCACTTGGACTATTTTGCCATGCAATAATGTCCTTTCTGAAAAGGCTATCCAGGGTCCCTACGGTGACAATCCGATTTCTCGGATTATACCAGTCTGGGTCAACTTTTTGTTTAGGAACAGGATTTTGTGATTCCTTTTGATCAGTTATTAACTTTGGTTTTTCAGTTTCTTTTGTCTCTGATTTTTCTCCAAAAAAATCTGGAGCAAACATCAATACACACATTACCAAACACAACAGTAACAAGATTAATTTCCCATTCTCCTGATTCAATTTTCTGTTATTCATGATTTACCTCCTACGGTATATTTTGAATTTTTTATATTAAAATATTATTTATAAAAAGTCAAGTCATTGATTTCTTTAATTATAATCATTATTTATTCATAATTTCAATTGCTTTTTTTATTTCTTCTTTTATTCCAAGTATACAATCATAATGTCCTACTTCTTCACTATCTACCCAAGCAAAATCAGTAAATGAATCTTTTTCTAATATCACATCTCCATTTTTATATTTTGCAACAAACTTTATCATAATAACTGGTGTCTCGTTGCTTCTTATATATGCAACGCTATTTATATAATACAAATCGTCATAAATCTCTAGGCCTGATTCTTCTAACACCTCTCTTTTTAATAATTTTTCTAATTCATTTTCAAAATCAAGCACATCCCCATTTAATCTTGTAGGATTATTTATATCTAAATCACGCCATTCCAATTTTCCACCACAAACACAATATTTATCAGGATGAACTTTTTCTCTTTTATCCCTTTTTAAAATCAAACATTTTTTGTCACTTTCTCTATAAACAATTACATTTGCAACAAAATAAAAAAGCTTGTCTTTTTTTGCATTATCTAAACTAATTTTTAATGCTTTCATAATATTTTAAATTTAAAATAAAAAACCACAAAAGTGGAAAATATTTTTAAAAAATATACTATTTTTGAAAAACAAAACCAACCATCATATCTCTGTCAAAATCTTTTATAAAATTATTTCCTTCTATATTTGACCACACGACTTCAAACGATTTTGGAAATATAAAATTGGATTCTATCTGAGATGAAGCTCCAGATTGCTTTTGATAATAAACAGAATAATTATCCAAACTCATTGTTTCATCTTTTTTAGAAAACAAATTTGACAATGAAAAACTACTATTTTTTTCCATGTTTATTTTGAAAGGCAATTCATATCTTAAATTTATTTCTTTTTCATCTCCCATATTCAATTCCTGCCAACCAGCAAATACTGTTTTATTGAATTCATTATAAATTTGTGTACCAGAAATTTGATCAATTGAAATTCTTCCGGAAATTTTTGATATTTCTTCATCTTCATATGATCCATATATAGGTTGCATGTATTCACTTTTAGGGAATCCTTCAAAACCATATGCTTCTATAAGTTTACTACCAATAGGAGTATAAATTCTTATATAGTTTCTATTCTTTGTTTGAGCAAAAATGTTATCCGTTTCGGAAAAAACTCTTTTTATTTTTACAGTATCTATAATAGTACCATTTGATAAAATATTTACATTATGAGTAATATGTTGTCTTATACTTGAGTCTGTTTTTCCACCACCAATGTTCGTATTTACAATATTCAAATAATCTTTACTTGAGTCAACAATTGATCCAGACCAACCATAACTATCTATATTTGCTTCTACGGAACTATCTGAAAAATACATTTGCACTTCTTTTTTGTCTATAGAATCCTTGAATAATGTAAGTAATTTTACATAATCCAAACTTTTATCATTCAGAACTTTGTCCAAAATTTTTCCCATCAATTCACCTATTATAGCTTTTGGCTTATCGCCTTTATCCGTAATTTCTACTGTTTGCTGTACTTCATTATAAAAATTAGAAGAATTTATTTCCATATTTCTATTTTCTAGTTGTATAGGACCAGTAATATCCAAAAATGTTTTCATTACAGAGCTATTTAGAGCTATTACACCATCTACAGTAGAACCACCTGATTTTTCAAAATATTTTGTTATCATACTTGCCGAAGTAGGAAAATTTGGCCACCAATTCATATCCCAAAAATTAAAATTTGGATTTATAAGCCATAAAGGTTCTGGTGAAACTATATTTTCAAAAAATCCAGCCTTATAATCATATGGTCCTCCGACAGGTACTTCTAAATTTACTATTTTCCCTTCTTTTATATCAACTATTGCAATAGATCCAATAAAGCCTCCTGTTGCACGAATTTCTGTGTCATTTTGAAATAACAACAAATATCTCTTCGTATAATCACTTCCCAAAATATCCAAACTTACATTTAGTAATGATTCTATTTTGTCTAAATTATCAATAAGTAGTGGAAGCTTTGCTTTTATAGAGATAAATTGTGCCCTGTATTGTTCTGGCAATACACTTTCATCGACAGAAGATATATTATTTCCCGCTTCTTTTAATTTTAATTTTGTATCACTAATATTTATAGAAATCAATCTTATTTTTTCTGTTATACTTAAATCTTCACTTTTATAAAGTTGGGAACTAATTTTTTCAGCTGCTTCTGAAAATAATTTTCCAGCGTTTAAAAGTTTTATTCCGCTATCTAATTTTTTTCCTTCACTTGGAATAAATTTCGCAATTTCTATAAGAATACTATTATAATTCGATACTTCATTTTGTGCTTCACTAAATTTTATATTTGCTTTTGAAAAATTATTTTTTGCTTCATCAAAATTTGAATTCATTATAGAATTCAATCCATCACCAAAACTAGAATAAGCCTGTTCTGATATTCCCATTACTCTTCCTTTCACTTTATCTAAACTATTTATAAAAGACAACATTCTAATAGATAAGATACACAAAATACTTACAGCCACAAAAACAGAAACCCTTGCATAGTTTCTAAGACCCTTTCTTTTAAATAAAAGCATTGGATCAAAATTATCTACAAAATCTCTTATTTTTTCAAATGAATTAACTTTTACTTCTTTTTCAATCTTTTTTTCATCTTTAAAATTAAATATATTTATAAATGATTTACCTAGATTATTTATTTTTATCAAAATTACAAAAATTAATTTTACAAACAATCCTATGGTAAAATTGAAAAATTTAATACAATATGCAAAAAAATTTACCGTACCTTCTCCAAATACATAAAACAATTTAAATATTTTGCTTTTTGAAGAAATATTTAAAAATTCTCTAAAATACCAAGAGGAAATATTTGAAATAGTCCGTTTTCTTGGGACATCAAATCTTACAGTTTCTACAGGAACAATATTTTCTTTTGTAACATTAATGTTAATTCTTTTAGATTGTAAATTTACTATATATTTAGATTTTTTTCTAAATTCTTTTGATTTATTTAGCTCTATATCACCTTCTTTTATTTTGAGATTATAATTATTACTCAACAATAAATCCTCAGACAAAACTACATCCTGATTAATCATTTTCTCCAATTCTTCAAATTTTTCATATTTATTATGTTTGTCTATTTTTGATGGAAACTTTATAGAAACTATAGAATCATCAACATCAAAATTCATAGTTGTATTTTCTGAAATTTCTGCGTTACTCAATATATCATCCAAACTATTATCAAAATTATCGAAATCTGAATAAAAATTAATAAAAGGTTCATCTAAAATTTCTTCATTTCTTAAATCATCATTTGGTTCTATTACTTTTACATCAGTATCTAACAACAATTCATCTTTAAATACTTTTTTTGTATTTGAACGAACAGAAAAATTACTATTTTTCTTAGCATACTTAACTTTTTTGACTGATTTGGATTTTTTATCTTTTACGGGCTGAACTATCTTCCCATTTTCTTTTAGAGAAGATTTTTTCTTTGCCTTATCAGTACTTTTCATATATTAAATTATACTTTATTTTATCAAAAAAACAAAATAAAATGCAAGCGTTATTTAACACTATTATAAATATCAATAACTTCAAAAACCATTTTTTCCCAACTATACTCCTTTAACAACATCTGTGATTTTTCTATCAATTCATTTTTTAAATTTTCATCATTTAAAATGATTTTTAACTTATTTGTCAAATCTTTTTTATCTTTTGGATCAAAATATATTACACTACTTTTTAATATTTCTGGCAAGCATGAATAATTACTCGATAAGACTATTGCGCCACATTTCATAGCCTCAAGTGGTGGCAAACCAAAACCTTCACAAAGTGACGGAAAAACATAAACACTACATTTCTTATATAAATACGCTAAATCTTCATCTTTAACAAATCCTGCAAAAATTATATTCTTGTAATTATTAATATTTACAAATTCTTTTAATCTTTTATAAAAATAATCCTCGCGTCCTACTAAAACTAATTTCAAACTTTTATCTTCAGAAAATTCTGAAAAAGTTTTTACTAAAAATTCTAAATTTTTGTGTGGGTAGGCGTTTCCGACATAAAGCAAAAATGGAGATTCTATACCAAGATTTTTTATAATTTCATTATTAATATTATTAATCTGTTTCAAGTCGGAAACGCCTTCGTAAGTAACTATTACTTTATCGGCATTTATCTTAAAAAAATCTACAATTTCTTTTTTTGTAAATTGAGATACGGTTATTATTTTTTTTGATTTTACTACAGCACGATTTATTATAATTCTATATAAAATATTTTTTAAAAAATATTTTATAAGAGAAAGTGTGGTAGCTCTTCGACTTGGATATTTTGTAAGTATCAAATCATGAATAGTAACAACAAAAGGTTTGTTGTAAAAAAATGGAACATTGAAATGTGGAAAATGAACCAAATCTGGATTTATTTTATTTAGTATTTTTGGAAGCTCAATTTGCTCTTTTATTCCATACCACGGAATATTAACAATTACTTTTTCAAAGTTTTTATTTTTAGAAATATATTTATTTTCATTTTCATAATTAATTAAAATAAAATATTTATTTTCATTATCTTGTTTTTCCAAATTCAAAATTAATTGTTCCAAGTATCTTCCAATACCAGTATTTGTTCCAAAAAATCTTGCATCAATTGCTATTTTCATATACGAATTATTATGATGCCAATATACAAATGACATACTAATTATACTAATAAATAAAATACTATTTTAATTTCCCAACTCCCAAGTCCAAAAACCCAAGTCCTAAAATATTTTCAACAAATCCTCTATTCCAGACATATGATTATTCTAATATTTTTCATCTACTTCTTTATTTTTATAAAATTTATACATTAATATTATTTATCCGTTTTAAATTATCTTATTTAACGGATTTTATTTTATAATTTATTAAACAAATTTAATATTTTTTGTGCTGATTTGTCCCAATTATTATAAAACTCTTCAGCTATTGTTTTTGATTTATAAAAATTGTATAAATTTTCATCAGTCAATAATTCATTTATAACTACATACAAATTTTCTATATTAAAAGCTTCAATAAGAATTGCATTGTTTTTCAAAATTTCAGGAAGTGATGAATTATTTGAGACAATTACTGGACAAGAACATGCTAGTGCTTCAATAGGTGGTAGACCAAAACCTTCATAAAATGATGGCCAAATAAAAATTTTTGCCAAATTATAAAAAGCGGGTAAATCCTCATCACTTACATAATCTACAATGATTATTCTAGATTTTATAGTATCGCTCAAATTATTATAAAATTTTCTCCAACTTTTTTCCTTCCAACCACAAGATCCTACAATTACCAAATACACATCTTCATTTTTTAATTTTGAAAAGGCTTTTATTATTGAAAGAATATTTTTTCTTGGCTCTTTTACTCCAACAAATAATAAAAAATTGTCCGGTAAATTATATTCTAATTTTACATTTTTCAATAAATTTTCATCCTCTATCTTACAAAATTTTTTATCAATTCCAAGTGGACTTACCAATATTTTCTCTTTTGAGACTTTGTAAATATTTTGCAAATCCATTGATGTGTTTTCAGAAACAGCTATTAATTTATTACTTCTTTTTACAATTTTTTGAATTTTTAAAAAATCATGCCAAAGTTTTCTTTTCAAATTCAAAAACTCTCTATATTTTACAAAACTCAAATCATGAATTGTTGTTATAAGTTTTGTTTTTTTGTATTTCAAAGAACATGGATTGAAATTTGGAAGCCAAATTATATCCATTTTCTTTTTTTTGCCAGCAAATTTCAAAATATCCAGATGCGGGATATGAAACAAAAAGTTCAACAAAAAAAATACCTTACTGGAAATTTTTTTGTGAATATAATGCACATTTTTTTTATTTTGAAAATTTAAATTTAGTGGAATATTTTTATGCCCAAAACTAAACAAAAAATATTCATTCTTATCATCAATCAACAATAGTCTTTCAAGTACATTTTTCAAATACTTTCCTACGCCACTTAGATTTTTCTGTCTCAAGGCACTCACATCTATAGCTATTTTTCTATATTTAATGTTTTGATCTTCCATATTTTTTTGGCTTATTATCTAGACTATAAATGGTTGCTATATTTCTCTTCTATATAATTTTTTATCTCATTTCTAAATCTCTGAATATTGAATTTCTCCGCATAATTTTTTATAAATTCGCAGTCAAAACTTTTATTTGAAAAATCCAAAATTGCCTCTGCTAGCGACTCCCAGTTCTGTTCTTCAAAAAATACACCTGTTTCACCATCTATAACTGTTTCAAGCGCTCCACCGGAGCCATAAGCTATCACAGGACATCCAGAAGCCATTGCTTCAACAGCGGATATTCCAAAATCCTCTTCTTGCGGATGAATAAATGCTTTTGCTTTTGACAAATATTTATACTTTACATCATCACTCACTTCTCCCAAAAATTCTATATTATTTTTTGAAATACTTTTTAGATAATCTACATACTTATCACCACCTCCAATAATTTTGAGTGGTAATTTTAATTGATTGAAAGCTTTTATTGCGAGATCTACTTTTTTATATGGCCTAAGTCGTGAAACCAAAATATAATAATCTTCTTTTTTTTCACTGTAACACTTTTCAGTATCTACTGGTGGATAAATAATTTCTGAATCTCTTTTATAATATTTTTTTATTCTTTCTGCAACAAATTTTGAATTTGCAATAAAATAATCAACTTCTTGAGCTTTTTTAAAATCCCAATGTCTCATTTTTTCTAAAATATTTATAAGAAAAAATTTCAAAAATTTTGGAAATCTCAAATCATCAACATATTCTTTCATATCACTCCACAAATATCTAGTTGGAGTATGACAATAACAAAAGTGAACAGCATTTTTTGCTTTGCTTATTCCTTTTGCAAAAGCAGAAGTTGAAGAAAGTATTATATCGTATTTTAACAAATCAAAACTTTCCCAAGCTTTTGGCATAAAAACCAAAAACCATTTGAAAAGCTTTGTTGCGCCTGGAATCTTTTGAATATTTGAAGTAATAATATTACAACCTTTCAAAAATTCCTTACTCCTACGATTACAAATAAGGGTATATATTGGACTTTCAGGAAACATTTTATGAAATTCCAAAAGAACATTTTCAGCTCCACCTATTTGAAACAAATGATCATGAGTTATTGCTATTTTTTTGTTGTCTATCATAGAAAATATTATAACAATTTAAAAGAATTATAACAATTTATAAATATTTCATAGCTATTGACAAATATAACAATATATGCTAGACTTTTATAAACCCAAACAAAGTTTGGGAAATAACAAAAGTTACCGTAGGAGGTAAAATGAAAAAGAGTATAATAATACTCATCGCAGTCCTAGTCTTGACAACAACGATGTTTGCCAAAACAAACACCACCAACCGGAAAGACGTTGAAGTCTATAAAAAGATGACTTCAGTAGAGAAAGAAACCGTTAATATATGCATATCTTTAACCCAAAAAGAAGAAGACATAAAAGAATGCAAAGAGTTGGCTCCACTACTCATCGGGATAATGAGTAACAAAGGTTGGCAAGATGCAAAAGACAAGGATAAGGCAACAAAAAATTTGATTATTTTCATAGATGAAAACAATCAAATACAAATGCAAGAAGAAAAAGCGTAATACTAGAAGGCTCTAGTGATAATCCACTAGCCACCACTGTCAATGTGACTAGTGGATTTTATTTTTTTAAAAAACAAATTTACTCTACAAAACTATCATTTTTAAATAAAAAAACTTAAAAAATTAATATAAAATTTCTATTTTTTATAATAAAATAATTATAATATTGACAAATATACAATAATATGATATATTTACAAATCAGCTTTATACAAAAATTTTAAAAGCTGCTTACCTAAGGAGGTAAAAATGAAAAATAATATTTTGCTCATGGTTGGCGGGTTCGTGCTCACCGTAGTTGTCATGCTGGGATTTGGTCTCATCCATATCCCACACACCACTCTTGTGAATGGGTATTTCTATTCCAAAGTCCCTGGTGTAAAAATCTACTGTCTGAACCAAATTATCAGACAGGCAGATACTGTCTGGGAATTAGATCGAATTTCAAACTATACTCGGTGGATAGACCCAAGTAATGGGAACAGAATCTACCCACGTCAACAGAGAGTCATTGCCCTCAAAATGTTGAAACTCGCGATAAAAGATCCAAACCCAGAATGGTTTGAGTCTTCCTCTATACCATTCGAAGAAAGAAACGGAATGGTAATAGCTTTACATTGGTCATGGGAAATTCTCTTTGATCAAAACCCAAAAAACCATGCCAAAGTTCTGAAAATGGTGGAAAAGTATTACCAAAAATACGAATACACCAAAAATGAGGAGGAAAAATATTTGTATGCAGAGATTGCTTCGGCAAAGCCAGGCGAACTCTAACATAAAAAAACAATAAAAGGCGCTCCCCACAAAGGAGCGCCTTAAACTTTATATAAACCAAAAATTATACAGCATTTTTATCAAACAAAACAACTTTTATAGTTTTCAAAATTATTTTTATATCAAGCCATAGAGACCAATTTTCTATATAATAAATATCAAGACGTACTTCTTCATCAAACTTGAGTTCAGATCTTCCAGAAACTTGTGCCATTCCAGTTATTCCTGGTTTTATAGCAAGAAGTTTCATGTGATTATCTTCATACTCCGCTACTTCTCTTGGCTCATGAGCACGTGGACCCACAATACTCATTTCTCCAAGGAATACATTTACAAGCTGTGGAATTTCATCAATAGATGTTTTTCTCAAGACTTTTCCAACACAAGTAATTCTTGGGTCGTCTTTCATTTTGAAAAGTGGTCCATCTCCTCTTTCATTGTATTTCATTAAATCATTTTTCATTTTATCAGCTCCCACAACCATTGATCTAAATTTATACATTTTGAATTCTTTATTTTTTGCACCAACTCTTGTAAGGCGCACAAGTATTGGACCTTTGGTATCAAGATTTATTATAATTCCTACAATAATATAAATTGGTATAAAAAAAACAAATCCAACAAGTGACAATAAAATATCCAAAACTCTTTTCCATATTCTACCCCAACCATCTAGAAGTGTTCCTTTTATTTCTATAATAGGAACCCCAGCTATTGTATCTATTTCAAAATTTATAATCTTTGTATCAAGTAGTGATGCTGCATATTTATAAACGACATGATGAATATTACAAATATTTACCAAATTATTTACCATTGCTCTATCTGCATATGGATCAAGTAATATCACTTCATCAATATTTGAATTATTTAATAAAATTTTCAAATCTTCTATCGTACTATTGTCCAATGTATTATATGTTTTTATTATATTAAATCCCAAAGATTTATTTTTTCTAAATTCATTTATAAGTTGTGAATCTTCTTTATTTATTATTACGACTTTCGACTGTATTACTCCTTTTTTTATAAGTATCTTTCTTATAATATTCAAAATTATTCTTTCAATAAGCATAAAAAATATACTAAAAGCCCAATAAAACAAAACAATAAATCTTGAAGAAAATAATCTTTGATTAAAGAAAAAAGCAACTATCAAAATCAAAATAAAAGTAGAACATGCTACAAAAACTTTTGAAACCTTGCTTTGCAAATTTCTTTTTTCAAAATTGTATAATCCTGAAAACATAAAAACAATTAAAGCCACAAAAGAAACTATTATAAGAATTTTGAAAAATAAAAAAAATGGTAAATCAAATATAACTGGTCTATATTGAACTACCATTTGTGCAAATCTCAAATAATATGCAAGAATTCCAGATAATATCAAAAGTACAAAATCCAAAGGTACTTCTATAACATCTAATATTAATTTATTTTTCCTCATAACAATATTATATCATAATGCTAAGTTGGTTATAAGCCGAATTCTGTACTTCGACTCACTTCGTTCGCTCAGTACATGTCCTTCAATATTTTTAAAATGGACTCGTCATGAGTGAGCGAAGCGAATCGAATGATGACCATCTATCTTGGCTATATATTGCTATATAGCTCTAGCAGCCTACCACTCCCGCGAACGGGATTTCTTGGCCTTGCACCGAATAGAGTTTACCTCATCTCTATTGTCACCAATAAAGCGTATGAGCTAATTATCTCATAATTTCACCCTTAGCCAGCTGAGCTGGCAGGAATATTTTCTGTTGCACTTGTCCTCTCTCAAAAGTTACCTTTTAAAAGGGTTGGCATTACCAACTATCCACCAGGTTTACAACCTGACAAAATGGTGTTCGGACTTTCCTAGGGTATTCCACCCCGTGGGTGCTAGCACCCCCGGGGTGGAATACCCTCGATCATCCACCAACTTAGCCAATATAATATACATAAAATATAACAATTTGTCAAACAAAAAACCATCAGGTCGAATAACTTAATGATTTTTAAATTAAATAAATTATTTATTCAAAAGACATAATTTCTTTCAAATTTTGAAGTACTTTATCATTATTATATTTTTCTTTATTTTCAAAATCTGACATAATTTTTTTTCTAAGTGGAGACAAGTCTTTATCTATCTTTTGAAAAAACCCTAACAACTTTTTAAATTCTTCGGCTATTTCAATTTGCCCAACACTATTTGCATAATTCATAAAATATTCCAGTTGCATAAGTATCTCATCTATAACTATAAAACGAAACGGGTGATCCAAGATTTTTTGATTACTACCACGTACTTCATTTGAAGTATCTTTCCATAATTTAGCCACATATTCCAAATTATGCATATCCATGCCAATAATCAATTTTGGTATATTTTCAAGAGATGTTTCATCTGAATTTTCTGATTTAAAATATTTAACAGTTGTCATTTTACCAAGTTTTATATCTCTTTTTATACTATTTATCTTTCTATTCAAGTGATCTATGTCAGAAGTAAGTGTAGCATCATAAGCAATAGCTAAATGTTCATACTCATCATTTTCTTCTACATCCATTTCCAAAACTGTATCTACACCATTTTGATAATCATCATATTTAGATGTAGCTATTGTATGAACATCCATTCCAAATATCAAATTTTGTTCTGTTTGATTATACAAAAAAGCTTCTAAAATTGTAGCTATTTTTTTGTTTCTTATTGCAGTGTCATCATTTTTTTCTTTAAACTCTTTTTCTAAAAACAAAACATATTTTTCATCATTTTCTACATCATCTTTTCCGTATTTTTCTATAAAAACTTTTCTCAACTCAACGCTATCGATATTACTAGGATCAGAAAAATCTATTTTATCCACTTTTAATTTTGCTAGTGCAAAATCATAAAATTCATCTAGATATTCATCATTTCTAAAAGTTTCATTCTTCGTTTTATTTCTTTCATTCATTCTTTCAACTTGTTGCATTAATCTTTCTTCTATTCCCATATAAATTTAAATATTTAATTAATAATAGTATTATATAATATATATGATACAAAGTCAATCTTGACAAAAATAATGAATATGATATAGTGTAAATCTTGTAAGGAGGAAAAATGACAATTATTGGTGATCTAAAAAATCCCAAATCATTATTGTCTAGGAATTTAATACTTAATTTCATGAATAATTCCTGGATAAAATATCTTCTTCTGAGGATATTAAAAGTCAATAATGATTTTATAGTTGTAATCCCATGGGAATGGGATAAAAAAACTATAAAACTAAACCTTCTCGAAAATATTATTGTGATTGGCAAGAACCAATCGATGATTATCTTTTGGGAAGAGTTTCTCGGTTTGAACGGTGATCAGAAAACACCTTTCAAATATCTTATAAAAATAATTAAAAAACTATAGAGAGCCAGATTTTTGAGGAAAATCCTGGCTCTTCACATTTATAGAATCAAAAACTTTCAAAGTTTTCTTTGCACTATTTTCCCAAGAATATTTTTCACTTATCAAATAATTATGTTCTACAATTTCATTTTTAAAATTTAGATTATTTAGAATAAAATTCATTTTATCTGAAATTACTTCAATATCATCATCAACAAAACAAAAATTATGAAAATCAAATTCTCTAAATACTTTCATATCCTTTATAATCATAGGAACTTTACAATACGCAGACTCTAAAAGTGGCATTCCAAATCCTTCAAAATTAGAAAAATTCAAATACAAACTTGCATTTTGTAATAGATATATTTTATTTGCATCATTTTGCCATCCCAATATTTTTATATCATTTTTATATTTAGATTCCTTTATTTCTTTTCTTGTTTCTTCATACCCATATCCCTCACCACCTATCAAAACTAATTCTAAATCATTATTATATTTTTCTCTAAAAAAATTATAAGATTTAATTACTTTCAAAATATTTTTCTTTGATTCTAATCTTCCTATATAAATAATATAATTTTTATTTATTCCAAAGTCCAAAAGATTTTTATTTGAAACTACTTTGTATTTTTCAAAATCTAATCCATGATTTATTACAAAAATTTTTTCTTTATATATCTTATAATTTTCTATAATATCATTTTTGGTAAATTCAGATGGAGAAATTATAATATCTGCTTTTTTAATCTGTTTTGCTCCTAATTTTAAAGATAATAATTGAAACTTTGAATAATATTGAGGATAATGTAAATACCCCAAATCATGCCAAGTAATTATTTTTTTTATACTTGTAATTGGTGAATTGTGAGATGGGGAAAAAAATAAATTTAATTTATATTTTTTTAAACCAGTACTAAGCCTTATAAGCGTCCAAAACTTATTAAAAGGCCATTTCAAAATTATATTTTTTACATTTTTATAATTCAAAAATTCATTATCTATTTTTTCTCTGGAGAACAAAAAATATTGATTGTGAGAATCAATATTTAATAAATTTTTTATAATATAATATGAATACCACTCTGTACCTGTCTTTCTTTCTACGTTTAATCTTGATGCATCTATTCCTATTTTCATTATCTTGCTGATAAAATACTTCTTTTGTATGAATCCAAATTTTCAAGAGCAACTCCTGTACCTTTGACAACACACAAATAAGAACGATCTGAAACATAACATGGGACACCGGTTGCTTGTGATATTAATTTATCCAAATTTCTAAGCTGTGCAGTACCACCAGATAAAATCATCCCCTTTTCCATAACATCTGCAGATAATTCAGGTGGCGTATTATACAAAACTCCTTTTACAGCTGATACTATTCCATATAACTCATTTTGAAGTGCTTCTGTAATATCATCTGAAGTTATTTTCAACATCCTAGGAAGTCCTGATACTAAATCACGACCTTTTATTTCTAAGTTCATTTTATCTTTATCACTTAAAAATAAAGCTGAGCCAATTTTTATTTTTATGTTTTCCGCAGTTGTTTCTCCTATTGCAAGAGAATATTTTTTCTTTATATATTCAGCTATAGCATTATCAAATTTTGTACCACCAATTCTTACAGAATCACAAGTAACAATACCACCAAGTGATATAACAGCTATCTCTGTTGTGCCACCACCAAGTTCCACTATCATATGACCTGAAGCAGAACCAATTGGTATTTCAGCTCCAATAGCGGCTGCAAGAGGTTGTTTTATAATATATGCAGCTTTTGCACCAGACGCTATAGTAGCGCTTATTACAGCTCTTCTTTCTGTAGAAGTAATGCCTGCTGGCACTGATATCATAACTTCTGGTCTAAATATTTTAATTCCTGACAATGCTTTATTAATAAAATATCTAAGCATACTCTCTGTAGTCTTGTAGTCGGCTATCACACCATCTTTAAGGGGTCTATGAGCCACTATAGAGTCAGGAGTTCTTCCTATCATTTCTTTTGCTTCATTTCCAACGGCCAATACTTTTTTATCAATTAAAGAAACAGCAACAACGGAGGGTTCATTTATAATGATCCCTTTTTTTGGTACATAAACTAATGTTGTAGTTGTACCTAAATCTATTCCTATTTTTTTTCTAAACATTATTTAATTTCTAATATTTTACATTTAATCTTACCTTTTGGAGCTTGAAATTCAAATTCATCTCCTTGTCTTTTATTTAACAAAGAATCTCCAAGTGGTGAATTATAAGATATAAATCCATTTATAGGATCTGCCTCTGGAGCACCTACAATTTCAAATTCTTTTTTATCACCATTAAAATCTACTTTGACACGATTTCCTATCTGAATACAGTCTTTATTTACAGCACTCGTATCAACTATTTCAGAGTTTTTGACAAGACTTTCTAATTCAAGAATTCTACCCTCTATAAATCCCTGTTCTTCTCTAGCATCATGATAAGCAGCATTTTCAGAAAGATCACCAAACTGTCTTGCTGCATCTATTTTTTTTACAACTTCTGGTCTTTTTACATTTTTCAAATCTTCTAGTTCTTCTTTAATTTTTTGTAAACCTTCTTCTGTTAGATAATTTATATTTCCCATATGTTTTGTTAATTTATAATAGAAAAAATAACCACCCCTCCGGTTAGTATTTTGACTATTTTAGACTATTTATAAAGATGTATCATTTTCTAGTCTATCTTTAAAATACCATAAGAATATGTCTCTAGCAAGAGGCACGGCTACACTACTACCCTCTCCACCACCTTCTATAATTATTGTCAAAACCATTTCTGGATTATTATATGGAGCATATCCAGTAAACCAAGCATGAGTCTTGTTTTCTGTACCAAATTGAGCTGTACCTGTTTTACCAGCTGATTCAAATGGTAACGTAGATAAATATCTACAACTTCCAACTTTTGTAGCTGCATTCATACCCTCTTCAATTATAGATATATTTTCTTTACTTATAAAATTTGAATTCAAAATTTGTAAGTTTATTTCATATACAAAATTTTTATCAAACATTTTATCTACTACTTGTGGGCTATAAAGCGTTCCTCCATTTGCAATAGCCGATGTAAACATTGCCACTTGAAGTGGAGTTACAAGGGCATAGCCTTGACCAATACTTAAATGATATGTATCTCCTATATACCAAGGTTCATTTATCACTTCTTCTTTCCAATTTTCTGTTGGCAGAAATCCACTTGCTTCATTTGGTAAATCTATACCCAACTTTTTGGATAATCCAAATTGATCTGCATAAAAATCTATTTTTTCTAGTCCAAGTCCTTGAAATTCATTATAGCCACCTCCAATATTATAAAAAAACGTATTCACTGATTCTGCTATTGCTTTTATTACATTTGTAGCACCATGACCACCATATTTCCAATCAGGAAAAAACCATTGACCTATATGGATACCACCTGTACTTAAAAAGGTTGTATTTTTATCTATAGTACCAGCTTCAAGTGCAGCTGAAGCCATGACTAGTTTAAAAGTAGAACCAGGTGGATACTCCCCAGATACAGCTCTAAAAAACATTGGTTTATCTGGATCATTCATTAAACTATTGTATATTTCAGGTGTTAATTTTTCAGAAAATAAATTATTATCAAATGTAGGTGTACTAACAATCGCCATAATGCCCCCATCATTTGGATCTACAGCCACAACACTTGCCTTTTTTAAATTATATTTTTTTAAAACATCAGCTAATAAATTTGTAATAGTTAATTGTAAATCTCCATCCAAATGCAATAGTAAATTTTTTCCATCAACAGGTTGTTCTACTGCAAGCTCTTTTATTTCTTTTCCAACAGAATCTACCTCTATTTTCTTTTTTCCAAAAATTCCTTTTAATGAATTCTCATAAATAAATTCTAAACCACTCTTACCTATTTTATCATCTAAATAATATCCACTATCCTTCAATTTTTTATATTCATTTTCAGATATATCACCCATATATCCAAACAAATGGGAAAAATATCCTATATATGGATATTCTCTTTTATTATTTATTACGATTGAAAGACCATTGATATCATTTGAAAAAACCATCAAATCCATAGCCTGCTCATAACTAATAGACTCCTTTATTATTCTAGGTTGAAAATTTTCCAAAATATTATCTGACAAATAATCTGATAAATTTATATCAGTATCCCCTAATTTTTTATTAATTTGTTCTTGTAATTTCAAAAGATCTTCTTTGTCTTTTGGTAAATCCACGGGAATTATTTGCAAAGAAAAACTAGGACTATTTTTTAAAAGTGGTTTTTGTAAATTATCATATATTATTCCTCTATTTGGTTCTATTCTTTTTATTCTAATTCTATTTCCATCAGCCAAAGATCTGTAATATCCACCCTCTACAAGTTGAAGATAAAAAAGTCTTCCAAAAGTTATAAATGCAAAAAGAGATATCAAAACTATCAAAAATAAAAATTTATTTCTATTGATTATTACTCCCAAACTTTTTACAGGACCACTTGAAAATGTATCAATAAAACCACCAATACTATTATTTAGTTCATAATTATCAAGATTAAGAGACTTTTTGTTTCTTTCTTCTGAAAAATTAAAATCTGATATTTCAAAAAAATCCATAATATTAATCCCTTACAACCATTAATCTATCCTTAAACTTTCTTGAAAAAAAGTTTGCTAATATATATAAAAATAAACTAATGAGTAAATTAAAAGTCATACTTAATAAAAATTCTTTGAAAATAAAATGAAAATTAAACATATAAAATCCCAATTTTAAGAAACTTATTAATAAATTAAAAATATAATAAATAACGTAAAAAAGAACTAATCCAGAAAAATTTAAACCCAAATAAACTATTAATTTATTATCTGAAAAAACATTATGATATATATAATACAAAAAAATTAATACAAAAAATAATGCTAAAAAATATGCCCCAAAATTAAGAGAAAAAAGATCCATCAACAGAACCATTGGCAAAACTACTATAGCGTAATTTACATCATAAAAAAATAATAAATAGACAAGAAACAAAAATAATAAATTTACTCTAAAAACACCAAAATTAAAACTAGATTGTATTAATACAAATAGTAGTGATAAAAGAATAACTATAATATATTTTTTCATGTCTAGAATTTTTTTATTACACTTACAAAATTTAAATTTTGATACTCAACGGATGGATAAACTATAGCTTTTTTAAAAAAGTCTCCTCTTTCAACTATTACTTCTTTTATTTGCCCTATTACAAGTCCATTTGGAATTTCTTTTTCTAACCCCGCACTGACAACGATATCACCTTCATTTATTTGTGTATCAATAGGTATATAATCCATCTCTAAACCATAATCTAAATCTCCTTTTATTATCCCATTTGTTTTATCTTGACCATATATAGTAGATGTAATAAGACTATTTTTATCACTTAACAACAAAATATCTGAAAATTCTTTATCTACTTTTATTATAACCCCAACTATTACCCCCTCCTGAAAAACAACTGGCATGCCAATATCTATTCCATGTCTAGACCCTCTATTTATAACCAATATATTATTACTTTCTAAATTAAAACCTGAAATCACTTTTGCAACAACAAATTCTTTATTAGAATTTTCAAAATAAGAAAGACTCTTTTTCAAAACTTCATTTTCTTCTTCTAATTTCTTAATATAACTTTCATCTATAATATTATTAATATTTTTTATACTTAATTCTTCATTTTCTTTCTTAAGACTTTTATAATCATTTATAAAAGCAAAAATATTAACATCTTTACTAGTAGAATACACCTTATTTCTTAACGGAGAAAAAGCTTTAAAAAATAAATTTTCTAAAGGAGATATAATTCCATAGTAGTGCAAAAGTATAATTACTATACCAACAACAAAAATCCAGAATAAATTTTTCTTTTTTAATTTTGGAACCATAAAATAAATTTAATTCTTTATCTATATGATTTATCAACTGTCGGAGGAAGTAATAATTCTTTCAAATTATCAAAATCCTCTAAAACCATACCAATACCTCTTACAACAGTTGTAAGGGAATCATCTGCTATAGTTACAGGAATTTTAGTTTCTTCGTATATAAGTTTATCTAATCCTCTAAGAGCTGCTCCTCCACCTGATATTACCATTCCCCTTTGATATAAATCAGATACTAACTCTGGTGGAGTTTGTTCTACAACATCCTTTACTGCACTTATTATAATATCTACAGATCTCTTTATTGCATCTCTTATTTCATCACTTTTTACAATTATCTCTCTTGGTAAACCATTTAATAAATTTCTACCTCTGCATTTTGTTCTTAAGGATTTTTCAAGTGTAAGTACATTTCCAACCTTTATTTTTGCAGTTTCTGCAGATCTATCCCCTAAAAATATATTATACTTTTCTCTTATATAATCTATAATATCATTATCCAATTTTTCTCCTGCGATTTTTAAAGATTTTGATGTAACTATGCCACCAAGTGATATAACTGCTATTTCTGTTTTTCCTCCACCAATTTCTATAATCATATTTCCATTTGGTTCTTGTATTGGTAAACGACTACCGATAGCAGCTGCCATTGGTTGTTCTATAAGAAAAACTTCTCTTGCTCCAGCACTTATTGCTACATCCTCTACTGCCTTTCTTTCAACTTCTGTAATATCAAGTGGTATACCTATTATAATTCTAGGTCTTGGCACAAGAGAAAAAGATTCTTTGTGAACTTTTTCAATAAAATATCTCATCATTTTTTCTGTAACTTCAAAATCAGAAATTATACCGCTTCTAAGTGGTTGTACGGCCAAAATATGAGGTGGAGTTTTGCCCAACATTCTTCTTGCATCTTCTCCTACTGACAATATCTGATCTGTTCTTGTATTTATAGCTACAACAGAGGGTTCATTTATTATAATTCCCTTATCTTTTACATAAACCAAAGTATTTGATGTACCCAAATCAACCGCTATATCTTTTGAAAATTTTCCAAAAAAATTCTTCAACATTTATTTTTATTCCCTACTCACTAACAAGCAGGTTTGTTTAAAAAATTTATTAATTCTTCTATCGTTAAAATCTTTAACTCTTTTGTTCCCCTAACTTTTAATTCCAATTTGTCTTCTAATTTATCACTAAGAATTACTTGATAAGGAATACCTATTAGATCAGAATCCTTGAATTTAACACCAGCACTTATCTCTCGGTTATCATATAGTACTTCAAAATTTGCCTTTTGTAAAACCAAATATTCATCACTTTTCATATTTTTTCTAAGATCTAAAATATGTATATAATATGGTGCAATAGCCTTTGGCCAAATAAGTCCATCTTTATCATTGTGAATTTCAGCAACAGTCCCCATTACTCTACCAGGCCCTATTCCATAGCTCCCCATAAATACCAACTTCTGCTTCCCATTTTCATCTGTAAATTTGAGTCCTAATGGATCTGAGAATCTAGTTCCTAATGTAAAAATATTTCCAACTTCAACCGCTTTTTCTTCTACTAAATCTTTTTTATTTAATCTCAAATTATTCAAAACTTCATCATTATAAACTTCTTTATTTATTGCTATTTTTTTGTTCTTATCAACATATATAGTATCTTCTCCAGAGTTAGTAAGAGTTTGAAACTCATGTGAATATTTACTAAACACACCACCTGACGCAAATGTTAAAAATGTTTTGTCGCCTAATCCACATCTATCAAATATTTTCATATAAGCAATTTTGGACTTTTCATAAAAATCATTGTGCTCTTTTTCGTCTTTTGAAAAAGAATATAAATCTTTCATAAGAAATTCACGACAACGCATAATACCACTTTTTGATCTCATTTCGTTTCTAAATTTGACCTGTATTTGATATGCATATTTTGGAAGATCTTTATAAGAATTTATGTAATTTTTCATTATATTTGTAAGTGGCTCTTCATGTGTAAAACCAAGTCCTAATTCTGTATCATTTTTAAGTCTTGTTTTAAACCAATTATCTACTTTTTCATCATCCCAACGATCTGTTTTCTTCCATAATTCTGAATTCTGCAATGCGGTTAAAAGCAATTCCTGTCCTCCAATAGCATTCATTTCCTCTCTTATAATATTATTTATTTTATTCAAGACTCTAAGTCCAAGTGGCAAATAAACATAAACACCTGCCATTTCTTTGTAAATAAAACTAGCTCTTATAAGAAGTTGGGCATTTAAACTTGTTTCATCTTTTGGAGATTCTTTTAATGTTCTTGTAAATAAATCAGATTGTTTCATATATTTTAATTTTATAACTAAAAGTTTTATTGATTATTATTTTTTATTTTTACTCAAAATGCTTATAATTCTTTCTGCTTCTTTTTCTATTACAACATCATCATAATCACCACTATGAGCCCTTTGACCTTTGTAAGAAACCTTTTTTTGATCTAAATGCAAACTAAAATTATAAATATTTTCTTTTTCTTTTAAATATAAATGAAGTCTAGGATAATATGATATGCTTGAAAGTCTTTTAATATAACTATCTCCATACTTTGGATGTAGTCTATACCCACAATCTCTCAAAACATCGTTTATGTTTTTTGACAATAACACCTTTACTTTGAAATCCATATTATTTTGTAAAAAAGAATTTTATTATATCTTTGTATGTTACTAAAACTATAAGCATCATAAGAAGACTAAACCCAATATTATGAATAATATTCTCAATTCTTTCATTTACTTTCTTAGCTCTAATTTTTTCTATAAACAAGAATAATAACCTACCACCATCAAGAGCTGGAAATGGAAGTGCATTTAAAACTCCTAGGTTCAAAGACAAAAGAGCCATAAATTGCAAAATGTATATAAATCCTCTATCCACTGCTTTCCCAGTAAATACCGCTACTCCAACTGGGCCAGAAATATCTCCTGAACCCTTACCTTGAAATACTCCTTTTATTACATTATAAAGTGCATCAAATATAGCATATGTTACAGATGCGGTGGTTTTTAAACCTTCAATTGGAGCTTTATACCACTTATATGAGACCACAGCGCTATCTACAATACCAAATCCCAAAACTTTTTCATCTTGAGAATAATCCGGAATAAGACTTGCACTTGATTTGATATTTAAATTATCTTTTCCTCTTAAAACCTCAAAATCGAAATTATTATCTATATTTTCTTTCAAATAATATTGTAAATCTGATGATTTATTAAATACACTTCCATCAACAGATATTATATAATCTCCAAGCTCAAAACCACTTTTATAAGCCTCTGAATCTGGATAAATGTACATTACTTGTACCTTTTCATCTCTTATATTTGCGCCTTTTATCTCAGTTGAATCAATAATAGTGGGTAGTCCTATAAAATATCCTATAGTTATAAGAACAAAAGCAAAAATCCAATTCATAAAAACTCCAGCAAAAAGTATTATAGCTCTTTTCCATATAGGTTGAGATAAAAAACTATCACTATCATGACTTTCACCAGATTCTCCTTTTATTTTTACAAATCCACCTAGTGGAATAGCATTTAAAGAATACAAAATTCCTTTTTTTCTAATTCCAAAAATTCTTGGTGGAAATCCAAATCCAAATTCCTCTACTCCTACGCCTAATTTTATTGCAGTGTAAAAATGTCCTATTTCATGAACAAAAACAATTATACCCAACACTATTAAAAAAGTAATTATTGATAATAACATTATATTTTATTTTCTTACCCGCCTATCTTCGACTACGAGAATTGAGCTATCAAACTCAAACTCGAATGAGTAGTTGGGTTTATTTATTAATTTAGAATAAACAAATAGCCTATATTTTCATTATTTCTTCTTCTTTTTTCTTTGATATTTCTTCCAATTCTTGAGTTTTCAATTTTACAACTTCATCTAATTCTTTTATATAATTAAATCTATCATCTTCGGATATTTCCTTATCTTTTTCTTGTTGTTCTATTTGTTTTTTTATTTTTTCTCTTACTTGTCTTAGACTAACTTTAGCATTTTCTTTTATCTCGTGTAATAATTTTACAATATGAATTCTTTTTTCCTCTGTAAGTGCTTGTACTTTTGCTCTTATTGAAGTATCAGATATACTCAAAGATAAATCTAAATTTGCAGATGCAATAGCACGTTCTATGTCTTTTAACAAACTCTTATCCCACGGTTCTATTACAAGCATTGTTGTCTCTGGAACAGAAATAGATGCTACTTGTTTTAATGGCGTTCTTGTTCCATAGCTATCCACAAAAACTCCTTCAAGTAAAAGTGGAGTTGCTCTACCTACTTTTAATTTTTCAATTTCATCTTTGAAATGTGAAATAGCTTTTTGAAAATCCTCATTGTGAATTTCTATAAATTGTGACATAAATTTTATTTACTCTGTAATCGAGTTTAGCTCGACTAAATGAGATTATTAATTATTAATTTATTTTTTTATTTCTCTTACTCCAATAAATATAATGTTAGAATCCAATGGACTTATCATCATATCAACAGGTGTTTTTGATGTTTTTAATGATTCATTTGTCCATTCATCTCCCCCATCAGAACTCTTATACAAAGCCTTTGCAGTAGTATAATATATTTCTTTTGCATTGTTTGGGTTCATAGCAATAGAATATATATTTATAGCATTAGGTTTTGTAAGTAATTTATATTCTTTCCAACTGACACCTCCGTCAGCTGAATAAAATAATCCATATTTATTTGCATAAAGCAAAGCATCATCTTTTGTAAGATCAATTTCTAAATCTCTATATGAATTTATATCCTTATTTTTATCTTTTATAACATCTGAAATATTTAACCAAGTAGCTCCCTCATCGCTTGACTTAAAAATACCAGCAGTATTTGTAGCAACATAAATTTTAGATGAATTTTTTGGATTTATAATTATTTTCTTTATAGGATTATTGAACCAATTAATAGAACTCCATGATTTACCATAGTCAGTACTTTTAAAAAGCCCACCACCACTTGTAGCAAAATAAACTTTATTATTATTAAAATAATCGACTGCAACAGCATTTATTGTTTGATTTGGTAGACCCTCTACATAAACCTCGTCCCAATTTCTAGCACAATCATCTGATTTATATATTTTATTTACTACAGCTACATACAATGTACACTTATCTTTTGGATCAATAGCTATATCATTTATCGCACCTTTTCCAGACAAAGTTTTGAACCACCCATTTCCACTATTAAATGTATACAAAAGTCCATCTCCAACAGTCCCTAAGTAAATTGCTTTTGGATCTTTTGGGTCAAGTTTTAAAAATGTTACATTTGCCGTTTTGAAAAAAACTTTATCATCACCAACAGTAAAAAATTCCGTTTTCTGAGTCCATGTTTTTCCCTTATCAAAACTTACAAAAAATCCAGAATCAATACTCGTTTTTCCATTATTAAAATTTATCACACACCCCGTTAAAAAAAGTGGAATCATAAGTAACGCTAGTCTAATTTTTATTTTCATATTTTTTTATTAAATAACTTTCTTTAGATTATTTAATTAAATTAACAATAAATTTTCAAATATAATTTTTGGATTTACATTTTGATAAAGCATTTTTTTGCTATCTATAATTTTTTTATAAAAATCCAATAAATCTATACTATCATATTTTGAAGAAATTTTTGAAATAACATCTTCCAAAAATGGATGTATCAAATCTATATTTTCATTTAATTTATATACCATCAAATCCCTAGCAAACCTAGAATATATGCTTAATAAATTATCAAAATAAATATATTGGTTTGGGTATGTTTTTGACAATTTAATCTGTTCTTCAATAAATTTGAATTTATCATTTACAGGGTTGTCTATAATTTCCAAAATGTTTCTCAAATCTTCTTTGTATTTTTCCCAATGCTCCAAATTTTTGGAATAATAAATAGAGATACCAGGAAGTCCTGCTGAAAACTCAGATAATTCTTTTGCAATATCAGAATTAAGCCCAGAATTTTTCAAATGATCAAAAATTTCATCTTTTGCTACACTGTTGAATATAATATGTTCTGCTCTAGATTTTATAGTTGGTAAAATAAAATCTGGATTTTCTGAAATAAATATAACAACAGAATTTTTTGGTGAATCTTCTATAATTTTTAAAAGTGCATTTGATGCTTCATCACTCAAGTGATCTGCATTGTTTATTATAGCAACTTTGTAAATAGACTTTATTGGAGTTAGGTAAAATTTTTCCTTGAATTCTCTTATAGAGTCTATTGAGATATTTTTTTTATCATCTTCCAAATCTATTGATATAAAATCTGGATGAATATGTTTTTTTGCCTCTATACAGCTAACACAAACTCCGCATGGAAAACATTTATCTTTTTCATCTAAACAATTATATTTCTCGCAAAATATTGATTGCATAAAATAATCTGCCATTGTTTTCTTGCCAATATCTTTTGGTCCTGAGAAGAGATAAGTACGACAAAAATTCTTATTTGTAATCAAACTCTGTAAATATTCTAATACATTTCTATGACCTAAAATTGGCCAATAAAATTGTTTCTTACTGACTCTTTCCATTACTTAAGAATATCAAATTTGATTACTTTAGGCAATTTAATCCCACCCGCCGGGTGCCTCACCCGGCGGGTGGTATCTCGTCCTATGTACAGTTAACAGTCAAGGGTTACACTTTCTAAATACTTTTCATGAGGAGTAAGTCCGTTAAGGGTTAAATGTATTCTTTTAAAATTGTAATAATTTAGCCATTCATAAGGAGTGTTCCAAAT
>JAQUXC010000008.1:0-31090 GCA_028692545.1 Patescibacteria group bacterium
TAAATACCATAAAACTCGCTTTTCTTTTGGATAACTTGGTTTTAAAGGCATATATTTGTTTATTAGTTAACAGTGTTACCCCTAAGTATACCAAGTGTTACCTATTAGTGTTAACTGTACATTGTATAAATAGTCTAATTGTAATATAATATAAATATATATTTTTGAAAATTACTCTCAAAACTCTTTAAATAGGGATATTAGCAATCATTTTAGTTTTGATTTATTAATTTCGTTAATATCGAATTGATCAAAATAGAAATGGTTTATTGTTTTTTTGATGGACCTTTCGGTCCACCTCATTGGATTTAATTAATATATAGTGGATATTTCGCTGTATATATTGGGAGTAATTTTTAAAAATATGTTCGATAAAATTGTTTCTTTTAGTAATTTAAGATCTGCTTATTTAGATATAGTGGAAAAGTTTATAGTAGATTGTAAAAATTTGAAATATCACGGATTAGATAATTTGTTTATCCAAGACATAGATCTTGATTCAAAGAATATAATAGATATTTGTCAAAAGGAATTATTGGAGAAAAAAGAAATTGATCCAGCACTTTTGGTTTCTATTCCAAAAAAAAATAATCCCGAAAAATATCGGGACATTTTTATTTATAATATAAAAGATCGTATAAAGGCACAGGCTATTTATAATATTTTACTACCAGAATTTGAAAAAATATTTTCAGATAGATTGTTTTCTTATAGACCTGGAAAACCACCATATTTAGCATCAAAAAATTTTTGTCATAGATATAGAAAAAATTTTTTGAGTGATTATGTTCTTATATTAGATTTAGAAAACTATTCAGATAAAATAGACAAAAATATTTTGTATTCTCAACTTCAAAAAATATTTGATGATGAAAAGGTTTTGGATTTATTAAAGCTATTTATTTTTAATAAAATTTATAAAAATGGTAAAATAGAACTTTCTAAAAATGGTCTTGTTCAAGGGGTTCCATTAATAGCTCTTTTTACAAATTTATATCTTACAGATATAGATCATAAGTATAAGAATAAATCCCCATTTTATATAAGAATAGGGGATGATATAGGAATATTTGACAAAAATATAGAAAAGTTAAATCAAATAAAATTAGAAATTCTTGAAGATTTGGAAAATAGAAAATTATTGGTTAACAATAATAAACTTTTTATTGGTTCTGCAAAAGAAAAATTTTCTTTTTTAGGATATAGCTTTTATAATGGATGTATTAGTCTGGAGGATGCATATATTAAACGTATTGAATCATCTTGGAAAAATTTTTTGAAATATAAGCATCTTGATATGAAAAAAAAGATGTCATTTTTGAAGAGAGTTATGAATAATGAAAATAGAAATTTTAATTATCAATTTCAAAAAATTGTAAAAGATAAATCACAAATAAATAATTCAGAACAAATTAAAAAAATGTCAGAAAATTTTTTTTATATTCTAACGAATTTTTTTTATGAAAAATATTCATATAGAAATAGAAGATTATTAGAAAAAAAGATTAAAAACTTTAAAATAGTATCTTTATACAATTTTTATTCAAAATTTCACTATGGAAGAAATAAAAGAACAAATTAAACTTATAAAAGAAATTAGAAACGTTAGAAATAAATATAGAGAAATAAAACTTTCTAAATTGCACTATAAATATTTATTAAATTTTTTTAAAAAGCATAAATTTTATATTTTAAGACTTATTTTTTTTATTTTTGTATCTGGTTCTATAGAGGCTCTTTTAATAATATTTAGTAGGAACAGATTATCTAGTAATAATTATTTTTTGAGTTCATTTTTTTGGCAATTTTTTACAATATTTATTATATTTTTTATTTTTAGTTCATTTTTAGCTATTAAACAAGAAAAAACAATAACAATATTATTTACTAATAAAATTAGGCGTAGAATATTAAAATTTTTCATTGAAAGACCTGTTGATTGTATGACTTATGATAAACAAGGGGACTTAATAGCAAAAATTTCTTATCAACTGCCACTTGTTTCAATGGGCGTATCCAATGTTTTTTTTGGTTTTATAAGGTGGTTTATATATTTTTCAATAATAATGTTGATTGCCTATTTGACGGATTTGAATTTATTGATAGTTTCAATTCTTTTTTTATTATTATCAATTATTATCGGTATTGTAGCTTATATTATATCCAAAAAGTATGTTTCTCAGGAAGTTACTTTTTTTTCTCAGATTATGAAACATATAGATATCAATTTGTCTGAGAGATATTTTAATAAAAACTTTAATAATGAAAGTTTTGTTTTAGATAAATTTGATCGTTTGGTTAATATAGATTCTTTTTTCCGTATAAGGAGAGATATTTGGATAAAAATGAGTTCTATTTTTGTATCTGCATTTGTTTTATTTGTTGTTGTGTTTATAAATTTTTTTTCTAATGAGTTTTTTTCTTGGATTAGATTGTTGAATGGAAGTAGTGGATTTTTATATTTGTTTTTGTTGTTCTATTTTCCAAGAATGCTCAATCAAGCGTTAAATGTAGGTTTATATATTTTTCCAGCTAAATTAGGATTATTTTTGACAATATCAAATAGGAAGGCTCCATTTTTTAGAAAAAATTTATTAAAAATAGAAAATAAAATATCTTTTTCAGTCAAAAAAACTAAGATTTTTAAAGAAAGTAAATATTTTAGAAATCTAGACTTTGTATTTAATAGAGGTGAAAGGATTTTGTTTTATGGGAATAATTTTTCCGGAAAAACATCAATAGCCAAAATTTTTTCTGGAATAAAAATATATAATTCAAGAGCCTTTAAAGTAAAAATAGATGATAAAAGGTTTGATTATCCTGTGTGGCAAAAATTGTTTAGTGATTTATATTTTTTTGATTCCAATGTACGTTCACAAAAAAGTTTGATAGAGTTTATTTTGGGAAAAAACAAAGAAAAAATTAGTATTAGTGATATAGAAAAAACAATTGAGATAATATCAAAAAATAATTTTATTGCTTCAAAGATGACTTCTTTAAAAAACTTTAATTCTTCATGTGAACCTGTTTTAGAAAATATTATCTCATCCTTTTTTTTACAAGCATTGTATTGTATTTCGAATAAACCAAGTATTATCATTATTGATAATCTTTGGGTTGATACTAATTACTATGATATAATAGAAGTGTTAAATGTATTAGATAAGAGTCTTCCAGATTCAATAATTATAATTTTTTCTTCTAAAAATAACAGTTATTTAAACTATAAACAAAAGTATGAATTGGGTGAAGAAATCAAAAAAACTCTATAAAAAATTAAATTTTTGGATTTTACCATTTGCTTTTTTGATTTTATTAATTATTGTAGTTGTTGTTTTATTTTCTCATAATCTATCTGATTCTAAAAAAAATATATTTAATCCAGAAAGGATAATAAATATACAAGAGCCATTTTCTGGTGACTTATATTTTAATGATGAATTAGGCGGGAATATTTTATCTAGTTTAGTTATTGATGCAATTAATTCTGCAAAGAAAAGTGTTGAAATAGCTGTTTATTCTATGGATGACGAAAGAATCAGAGATTCTATTTATGATGCTGTAAAAAGAAAAGTAAAGGTTTCTATAGTTTTTAGTAATAAGAATATGGAAAGGCATGATAAATTATTTGTTGATATGCCAGAAGGAATACTTAGAAAGGATATTACTTCTAGAGATGAAAATGGATATTCAGAGTATATGCATCATAAATTTATGATAATAGATAGAGGTGAGGATTCTCAAAAACTTTTTTTTGGTTCTTATAATTTTACTATTATTCAGGATAAATATGATCCTAGTTTTATTTTTGAAACTGATCGTCCAGAAATTGTTGAAATATATGCAAATGAATTTGATAGAATATTTTCTGGTCTTTATGGAAGAAAAAAAATATCTTCATATAATCCATTTGCAGCACTGATAAAATATCCAGAAGGATTTATAGAGGTTTGGTTTGGACCTCAAGGTAAAAATAATGGAATAAAAGACAGAATGCTCAATTTAATAAAGGATTCAAAAAAAGAGATTAAGTCTATGATATGGTTAATGACAGATATGGACATTGCAAAAGCTTTAATTTTAACTTCAGATAATAAAAAAGTTGAGATTTTAACAGATGATAGTAATATATTTATGGAGAATTCTGTTTTTGCTTATATGTTAAATCAAAAAAAGTATAAAAAATTAAATAATATGTATATTATTGATGATGCTAGAAGAAATGAAGAATTAAAAAATAATTTTAATGAATACAAATTAAATTCTTTTCTTCATCATCATTTATTAATTATAGATAATGAAGTAATAGTTTTTGGAACAAATAATTGGAGTACTGGAGGTTTTTTTAGAAACGATGAGTCTATAATAATTTCTAATATACCTTCTTTGGTTTCTTCATATAATGATTCATTCGAGTTTAATTATAATAAAAATAAATAATAATTAATTAAAAAATATGGAAACAATCAAAAATCTAGCAAAAGCATTTATTGGTGAAAGTCAAGCAAGAAATAGATACACTTATTATGCTAGTATTGCAAAAAAAGAAGGGTTTGAAGAAATAAGTGCAAATTTTACTCTTACCGCAGATCAAGAAAAAGAACATGCAAAAGTTCTCATGAAATTTATAAATGAGCTTGATTCAAATAGTGGGGAGACAATAAAAGTTGAGTCAGAGTGCTCTACTGTTTTAGGTGATACAATAGCAAATTTAAAATCCGCAATAGCTGGTGAGAATCATGAACATACATCTATGTATCCAGAATTTGCGGATATTGCAGAAAGTGAAGGGCTTATTGAAATAGCAGCTAGGCTTCGTGCAATAGGAAGGGCAGAAAAGAATCATGAAGAAAAATATAAAAAATTTTTAGAAAATTTAGAAAATAATACTACATTTACAAGAACTGAAAAAGTTTATTGGATTTGTAGAAATTGTGGATATATTCATGAATCAGAGTCAGCTCCAGAGGAATGTCCAGCATGTAAACATCCAAAAGCATATTTTGAAACCAGATAATAAAGTTTAAAGTACTAAGTTGCAAAAATTTTTTTTAACTTTATAACATTATAATTTTTAACTAAAAAATCTATGACAAAGAAAAAGGAAGTCTATAAATGTGATATTTGTGGGAATATTGTAGAAGTTTTAAATATCGGAGCAGAATCACTTGTTTGTTGTGGGCAATCTATGAGACTTGAAAATGAAAAAACGGATGATATGGGAAACGAAAAACATGTTCCTATAATAGAAAAAACAGATTTTGGATATATTATAAAAGTTGGATCAATTCCTCATCCAATGGAAGAAAATCATTTTATAGAATGGATTGAGATAAATAGTGAAGATGGAAAATCTGGAAAAAAATATTTAAGTCCTACAGATAAACCAGAGGCAGAGTTTTATATTAAAGCAGATAAAGTCACAGCTCGTATATATTGCAATATTCATGGGCTATGGAAATCAAAGTAATTAAATTTTTAGATGCTTGATAAAATAAATAACAATAATCCCTCTGATCAAACATTTGTATACAAAATTGATAATTTTGATAAACCAAATAAATCCAATAAAAAAATATCAATTAGAGTAACAATAATTTTTGTATTTTTTATTTTGTTTATATGTGGAGCTTTTGGTTTTTGGTATTACAAAGGAGAGGCAATGTTTTTGATTTCTGAGATGAAATTTCCATGGGGTACTGATGTCAAAAATTACAGTAATAAGACAAAGATTAACATAGGATTTCAGAAGCTAGATGACGCTATGTTATCTGAATTTTTAAGTTCTTTTGTCGGTAGTAATATAGGTGAATCTGGATCAATTGATATTGAATATGATTTTAAAAATGTTTATGAAGACACTGAGTCATATGTACAGTTTGTATTAAACAATAATCCAATTATAAAATTCTCTATTAAAACATTTGATAAAGAATCAATTTATAGCAAAATAGATTTGTCTGATAATATTCCATTCTTAGAAGGACCTAAAGATCAATGGGTATATTATTCTATAAAACAAGAACCTACAAATTTTTTAAATTTTTATTTTAATAAATTGATAGAGATGGATTTGACGCAAAAAGAACAAAAATTAAAAATGATGCATTTGTCTAAATTTTTTGATATTAACGATCCACATAGTAAAAAATATGTTAATGGTCAATCTGTCAAAGAAATAAAATTAAAAATAAAAAAAGATAAGGCAATTGATCTTGTATTAATTTTAGTAAAGAATTTTTCGTCAGATGATGTATATAACAAATTTTATAATAAATATGAAAATTATAAACTTGGTAAAGATGAAGAATTTGGTAAAAGTATTAATATATTAAATACTCTTAGTGATAAACTAGATATTTCAATTTTTGTAGATAAAAAATCAAAGACAATATATGGTATTTATTTATATATAAATGATCTTGATATTTTGAAATTAATAAATCCTGAAAGTAATAATAGCCAAAAAATAAATACTGCATTTTCTACAGAGTTTAATAAATTAGAAAACTATACTATAGAAGAACCAAGAGATGCTATTTCTATGGAAAATATCATAAATAATTTTAATGATTATTCTATTGAGGTAATTGAGTTAAAAGATTCTGATAAAGATGGGCTTTTGGATATTTATGAAGAAAAGTATAATTCAGATATAAACAATTCAGATACTGATAAAGATGGTTATATAGATGGGTTTGAAGTAATAAATGGTTACAATCCAAATGGCTCTGGAGAACTTAATGATGATAAAAATATATTTTATTTTGCATATGGTCCTGCTATGAACATGGAAAATATGATAGACCTTTATGGAGAGAATAATTTTATTAGTTTTGGGAGTTCTGTTTTAAGTGGGTATGATTTTTATTTTTACAAAGACACTTCTTCGAATATAAAAGTTTCAAAAGATAAAAATGTTTATGGAGTGCTATATAAAATAAATGAAAAATTGTTAAATGTTATGGATAAAAGTAGTTTAGTTCTATATAATAAGAATATATTAAAAGTAAAAAATAATTTAGGGGAATTTGATGCAGTGGTTTATACGGCGAAAGATAGTATAACAACATCAGTACCAGATTTATATTATCTTACAGTTCTTGTATCTGGGGCCAAGCAAAATGGTCTACCAGAAGATTATATTAATTTATTGAATAATTATTCTTCAAATAAAATAAGTATAAATTTTGTAGATGAGAACTCTTTAAAATTAAAGGCGAATACTAGCAAAATTTATTTAGATATTAGAGCAATATTAATGGCTCTTCAAATGTATTATGTTGATACAGGAATTATCCCAGAATCAATTAAATCAGGAGATTGTTTATCTGATAATAATGAAATTTGTAGTAATATTGGAAGTAAATGTAGCGAATTGGTAGATTTATCTGTATTAATAAACAAAGGAATTCTTAATTCTATACCTATAAATCCTATAAAGACAAATAAAGAAACTGGTTATTTTGTTTCTAGAGATTCTCAAAATAATATAACCGTCTGTGCTAATAGTGTAGAATCTGATGAGCCAATTAGTTTTACTGAAAAATTAATATCAAAATAAATGTTTGAAGATCTAGATAAAAAAAATAGTGTTATAAATGATAATATTGTGGATATCACAAAGCCTATAGTTTCAAGTGGTCCGGAAAATTATACAGAAAAAGTAGATCATCTAAAAGAAACAATTTTTTCAAATACACCAAAACCAAATAAAAAACAAAAATTCAAAAAATTAAAATTTTTTATATTTTTTGTTATAATAATAATTTTATTTGGAACTATATTTTTCTTTTTCAAAGATAGTATTGTTGAATATTTTCAAATTGCAAAAAGCAATCTTATAGATAAAAACATAAATATTGAAGAAGACGATAATGAGAATGTTGAAGATGTTGTAGATGAAATGGAAAGTATTTCTACGACTACTATAGATATGGAAGTCGCAACATCTACAGAACAAATTTTTGAATTAGATAATGCTTTGAATATTGAGGCATTATTAGACTCTGATAAAGATGGACTCCTAGATATTTATGAAGACTATTATAAAACAGACAAAAATAATATAGATTCAGACAATGATACCTACTTAGATGGATCAGAGGTGATAAATGGCTATAATCCAAATGGTTCTGGAAAAATTGATGATAATAGAGAGATATATTATTTTGCATATGGTTCTAATATGAATTTGGATATTATGAAATCTCGTTGCGGAGAAGAAAATTTTGTTGCTTTTAATAATTCTGTTTTAAATAATTATGTTTTTTATTTTTATGGAAGAGGATATGCTAATATCAGAGAATCAAAAGAAATTAATAATAATGTATATGGTGTTTTATATAAAGTGAATAATTCCTGTATGAAAAATTTAGATAGGTCTGAGGGTTATCCAAATCTTTATCAAAGAAGAGAAGTAAAAATAAAAAATGATTTTGGTATTTTTAGTGCCCAGGTTTATATAGTAGAAAATGATGATACAAAATCTAACCCAAGTGATTCTTATTATGAAAGTATTATTATTGGTGCAAAACAATTTTCTTTACCGGAAAATCATATAGAATATATTAAATCTTTAAAATAGTATTGTGAAGCGAATATTAAAAATTTTAGAAAAGTTTGTATCTCAATATGATTTGCCATATGCAGATTATATAAAGAAACAAACAAATGATCCTTTCAAAATTTTGCTATCTGTAATTTTATCATCTCGTACAAAAGATGAAACTACGGCAAAAGTTTGTAATAATTTATTTCAACACGTAAAAAATATTGAAGATCTAAAAAATATAAGCGACAAGAATTTAGAAAAATTACTTTATCCCGTTGGATTTTATAAAACAAAAACAAGGCATTTGAAATTACTTGCAAATATTCTGGAAAAGCAATATAAATATAAAATTCCAAGTGAAATTGATGAACTTTTGAAACTTCCTGGTGTTGGTAGAAAAACAGCAAATTTGGTTGTAAATATTGCATTTGATAAACCTGGAATATGTGTTGATGTTCATGTTCATAGAATTTTAAATAGATTAGGACATTTGAAAACAAAAAATCCATTTGAAACAGAAATTTATTTGAGACAAAACTTGAATAAAAAATATTGGAGAAAAATAAATTATATATTAGTTTTATTTGGGCAAAATTTATGCAAGCCAATAAATCCAAAATGTGGTGTATGTCCTATATATAAATATTGTAAAAGAGTAAATGTTATAACAAAACATGAAATCCGTTAGATAATATATTTAATAAATAATATAAAGTTTTAATGGATTAATATAAAATTATATGATATATAATTACAAAAAAACATCTAATGGGTTGAAAAAATTAATAAAACAAATTGAATAGTAATATAAACGTATGATAAATAGATTTGAAAATTTTGATATAAATCCAATTGAAGATAAAGAAGCGGAGATAAATTTTGAAATACAAGAAGGTGAAACAAAGGATGAGTATTTGTATAGAATAATACAGTATATAAAACTAATTAATATAGAATCTAATGAATCGAATTTAAGTATCCACCCTCCATTTTTTGGAATGAGTAAATTGAAGGAAGAAGATTTGAGTAAAATTTTTGCTAATGCAATGGAAATTTCTGAAGATGACGATTTTAACAAAGAGAAAAATCAACAATATTTAAATTCTTTAACTATTTCAAGTGGTGGTGGATTTGTGAATGATCAAAAGGATAATTTTGATGATACTGGTAGAGAAAGAGTTTTTTACAAAGATGCAAAAATTAATACTAAATTATCTGATAGATGTGCGCATTATTGTTCATCTATGTTTTTTGTCCCAAAAATAAATGTTCAGGAACAAAAAGAATATATACAAAGCTGTGTAAATGGTAAAAATATATATCTTCTAGGTGGTGGATATTCATGTCAGGATTTGTTGAGTTCCACAGATTTCAAACCAAAAAGTATTACAAATATTGATCCATTTGTAGATGAGGAAAAGATATCTGAAATAATAAAAAATTCTAAAGTGCAATATAATTTGCTAAAAATAGATGCATCGTCAGAAAATTTAGTAGAAGAGTTAAAAAATAGAGGTATTGGCAAAGCAGATGAAATATGGGCTAGTTTTTCTGTCCCAATGTATCTTGATGATGAGAATCAGATCAAATTATTGTTTGATAATATATCACTTTTGTTAAACAAAAATGGAAAATGTAGAATATATCCAATACAACTTGCAAAAACAAATGGTTCAGATTTTGAGAGTAGAGTATCTGCTATAAAAGAAAGTTTGCAAAAGATTGTTGATACAAAGAAGTTTAATATTAATATATTTAAAATGGCTGGTACATTTTTAGAATTGGTAATAAAAAAAATAGAAGATTAATAAGATGAAAAAATTAATAAAACAAATTGAAGAATTAAAAAAAACAGATATAAAAAAAGTAATTGATAAAAGATTATCTGAATTTAGAGTTATGAATAAAAATGGAAATACAGAATGGTTTTATGAATTGTGTTTTTGTTTACTTACTTCAAATTGGAAAGCAAAGGAATCAATTGAAATTCAAAAACAATTGTCAGGTTGTGGATTTTTGAAATGGAATGAAGAAAAATTGGCAAAATTTTTGAAAAAATCTGGTCATCGTTTTTGGCCTCAGAGAGCAGAGCGAATTGTTCTAGCAAGAAAATACAAAAATATAAAAGATATTTTGAAAAATGAAAATGACCCCAGAACTTGGCTTGTAGAAAATATAAAAGGACTTGGAATGAAAGAGTCGTCACATTTTCTTAGAAATGTTGGAATATTTGATTATGCAATTTTAGATCGTCACATAATTAATAGTTTAATTGATAATAGATTAATAGATAATAAAAAGACTTTAACGCCAAGGAGATATTTGGAAATAGAAAAAATAATGTATAAAGTTTGTGGAAAATTGAATATGGCTCAGGGTGAGCTTGATCTGTATGTATGGTATTTAAAAACAGGAAAAATATTGAAATAAAATTAAAATAGAAATATATGGAAAAATATTTAATTTACATTTTAAACATTTTGTTAATTGCTTTACCTCTTGCTATTTTTGAAATTTGTATAGAGCCAAGTGGAGGATGGGGTAGTTCTTGGCTAAAAAATAAGTGGTATGCAAAGCCTTTTATCCCAGAAAACAAAATTGTAAAATTTTTTGTAAGAATATTTAATGTAGAATCACCACTCAATTATCATTTATTTATGTTTGGATTTATTATTCCAGCAATATTTTTATTAGAATATATTTTTATTACTCAAAATATAATTTTACTTTTATCTGGATTTGTTGCAGTTTTGGTATTTGAAGATTTTTTGTGGTTTTTATTAAACTGGAGATTTGATTCTCTAAAGCAATTATTAAAAGGACCAAATGGTTCTATTTGGTGGCATAAGGGTTGGATAAAGGTTAGTAAAAATAAATATTTACCAATTTCTTATTTTATAATGTTTCCGATCAGTATAATTTTATTATTAGTGGTATAAAATAAATATGTTTAAAAATAAATTGGTATTAATAACTGGTGGATCAAGTGGAATTGGAAAAGCTACTGCTATTATGTTTGCGAAAAATAGTGCAAATATAATTATTACTTATAAAAAAAATAAAAAAGGTGCCGATGAAACAATAAATGAAATAAAAAATCTTGGTAAAACTGCATTTGCAGTAAAAGTTGATTTAACAAATGAAAAACAAATAAAAAAATTTATAAATATAGTAATCAAAAAATTTGGAAAAATAGATATTCTGGTAAATAATGCTGGGATTTATCTAAATGGAGATGAATGGAATAAATCTTCAAATATTTGGTTAAGATCTATAGAGCAAAATTTAATATCCACGATGAATATTTCAAAGCATGTAATTGAAATTTTTTTAAAACAAAAAAATGGAGTTATGATAAATATTTCATCTAGATTGGGGTTATATGGTGCACATGATGCAATTTCTTATTCTGTTGCAAAGGCAGGAATAATAAATATAACCCAAAGTTATGCAAAACTTTTATTTCCATTTGGTAGGGTAAATTCAGTTTGTCCCTGGGTTGTAAATTCTGGATATTGGCTAAATGCCTCAAAAAAGGAAATAAAAGATATGTTAAAAATAATGCCCAAACATAAATTAATTGAACCTGAGAAAATTGCAAAAAAAATTGTTTTTCTTGCATCTGACAAAGCAAATAATATTACAGGACAAAATTTTATAATAAAATAATTTTACTATTATTAGTCTAAATAAACCAAAAATTATAGATATTCCTATATCTTATTTTATGTTATAATTATGTTATGTATATAGCATTTTTATTCATTTTGGGTGGTGTTTTTGGTAGTTTTATAAATTGCCTTATTTATCGTATAAACAAAGAAGAAACTATAATGGGACGATCATATTGCCCAAATTGTAAGCATAGCTTGGGATTTTTTGATTTGTTTCCATTTTTTAGCTATATATTTTTACTTGGCAAATGTAAGTATTGTAGAAAAAAGATATCTTTTCAATATTTTGTAGTAGAATTTTTTACAGGAGTTTTGTTTGCCTTTGCTTATATTTTTATAAACAATTCATTATTTTTGTTTTTTTATCTTATTATTACATTGTTTCTACTTATTATATTTATATATGATTTAAAATATTATTTAGTAGTTGATCAAATAATTTATCCAGCAATTGCAGTTTCTCTTTTATATAGAATTTTTTTTAATTTTAATCTATTAAATATTATTATATCTCTTGCTATAGGATTTTTATTTTTTTGGATTCAATATATTGTATCAAGTGGTAAATGGATTGGTGGTGGAGATGTTTTGATAGGACTTATGATAGGATCTTTATTTAACTGGCAGTTAACACTGCTTTGTATATTTATGTCTTATATAATTGGTAGTTTTTTTGGTATATTTCTTATTATTTTAGGTAAAAAAAATTCTTCCAGTAAAATTCCATTTGGACCATTTTTAACCATTAGTATTTGGTTTGTATTTGTTTTTGGAGATGTTATTTTGAATTGGTATTTATCAATATTGAATATAACATGAAAATAATTTGTAACAAAAAAATAGCCTTTACTCTTATAGAATTACTTATATCTATGGCTATATTTATAATTCTTTTTTCTGTTACAATAGCTAATTTTAGAAGTTCAAAGAGAGCAGATAATTTTAAATTACAAGCTTTTGATATTGAAGATTCTATAAGAGCTACTCAAAACATGTCTCTTACTGGAAAACAGATAGGTGGTACTTTACCAGGGAATGGTTATGGAATAAATTTTAATATTTTAAATAATTTATATACTATATATGGAGATAGATCTGATAATACCTCTACAGGAATCCTGGATGTAGATGATTCTATAAATTCTACGTCCATTATAAATAAAGATATATATATAGATGATATTTTTTGTTATTCTATTGAAAATGAAGATTATGTTTCATTATCTGATTTAAATGAAAGTTTAGATATATTATTTTATCCACCAAGAGCATCTATTATAGTTAATAGTAGTTTGGATTATACAGAATGTTATATAAAGCTTGTTGATGATGACATATCTGGTTTTTGGAAAATTACTATAGATATAGCTACAAGTAGAATATGGTCTGATTATGTAGCTAATTAAAATTATGTTAAAAACAAGAAAAATTTTTTTAGATTTAGATAATAGAGGACAGGGTCTTATAGAAGTTTTTATTACCATTTATCTTTTTATAGTAGCGCTTTTGTCTATTATGAATTTAGTTTCTTATAATATTCAGGCACAAAATTTCAACCACAATATGCTTATAGCTTCTAATTTGGCGAGAGAACAAATAGAGATAGTAAGAAATATTAGAGATACTAATTGGTTAAATCCAGATTCAGAAACAGGAGAGGCGGAATGGGATGATTCATTAATTTATAATGATTCAGATAATAATGGTGTAACAATAAATGAAGAACATCCAGAGAACAGTTTTTATATTTATAATAATTATTTATCGGAAGGGGATTTTAAATATATTGTAAATTCTCTCGGTTTATCTTGGGAAAATTGTATAGATGAAAACTTTGATAATTTTGGTGGTAGTTTTATGCAATATGGTGCCTTGTTTTGCAAGGTTAGTCTTATAAATATAGAAACATATCCAAATGAATATTTTTATGATATTTTTGGTATTAGTTATTTACCGGAATTTGTAACAAAAACATATTTTTATAAAATGCTTACTATAAATGAAATATGTGCTGATGGGAATAATGAAATTATTTTAGGTAAGGACAATCTAATGTGTGATAATGAAAATTGTTACGATGAACATTGTTCCGATTTTTCATTGGAGAAAATTGGTTTGCAAGTTATCTCAAGGGTTGGTTGGAAAAATTTAGATAGAATGAATACAATCACACTTGAAGATCATTTATATAATTGGAAATAATTATGTTTAGAAAAAAACACAATTTTGAAGCTTTTACTATTATGGAAATGATAGTGGCTACTGCTATATTTTCTATTATTATGACTATGTATTTGGGTATATTTATTTCTACATTTAGAGCTAATGGTAAAATGGTTGCAAAACAAAAAGTTCAAAATGAGGTTAGATATATAATTGATGTAATGTCAAAAGAAATTAGATTGGGAACTATTAATTATGATTATTATTCTAGTGCTGTTTCAAATCCAGAATTAGTTTTAGCACTCAAAGATGTTTCTGAAAATCATGTTTATTTTGATAATAATAATGGTATCTTGAGAATAAAGTATGATGAAAATGATACTTGGCATGAACTCAGTACGAGTAATATTTATATTGAAGATTTAAAATTTTATATAAGTCCTATTAATAATCCATTTAGTCAAGCTGAGTCTGTAAAAGCTCAACCACTTGTAACTTTATTTATGAAGATAAAATATAATGATGAAAGTAGTAATGATGGTATTATGATAATACAAACTAGTATATCTTCAAGGCAATATAAAGAATAATATTTTTAATATGAATAAAAAAGGTTCAGTATTATTGTTATCTTTACTTATAATATCAGCACTACTGTCTAGCGTTTTGTATGTTAGTGCTTTGTCTTTACGTCAAATATCTCAGTCCGTAAATTCTGATAATGCATTGATAGCTTTTTATACTGCAGAAAGTGGCAATGAACAAGCTATATATAAAATTAGAAAAAAAGCATATTCAGACATTTCTGAGCTTAATGTGACTGAGGAAAATTTGGTATATAGTAATAGTTCTTTTACAAGAGAAGTTACAGATGAGATGTATGGAATTACTACTGGTATATATGAAGATCAATTTTTTCAGGTAGATTTGTTTGATTCAGAAAATCTTTTATATATAAGCAAATTGTCTTATTTAGAGATAGGATGGGATGATAATTGTGATAGTAATTCTTGGATAGAAATTACATCCAATGATTGGGATGCTAGTGGATCTATAAATTGGTTTACCGGTGTAAATCAAGACCATATAAAAAAATCTCTTTTGGATGGTGTATCGTTTATGCATTCTGAAAATAATAATATAGATAATGTAGGTGGTGTAACTTTTGAACCAAATAAATCTTATCAATTTAGGCTAAAAGCATTATATTGTGATGTATATAATTTACGTCTTGTTGCCTATGATAGTTCTGGAAGTATTATTCCATTCAAAAATATATATAATATAAAAAGTATAGGTCAATATCCAGCTAATAGTAATAAGTCAAATAAGCAAGCATTATCTGCAAGTTTAAGAAAATTTAGTCCACTTTCTGGGTTGTTTGATTATGTAATATTTTCTGAAAAATCTTTGATTAAAGATATAGGAGCATATTCAGAGGGATGGTTTAGTGAGGATTTGTTTATAACAACTGTTGCTTTAAATGATGCTGTTAGAGATAATGTTTATATTAATCATCTTAATGCTATAAATGGTATTTTGCCTTATCGTTGGAAATTGATTTCGGGTACTATTCCAAGTGAATTAAAAATTTTAGAGGATGGAACTATAACGGGTATTGTAGTTAGTGATCCAGGTATTTACTCTTTTAGAGTTGTAGTAATAGATGCAGAAGATTCTATGGTAGAAAAAAATTTACAAATAAAAGTATTAGAATGATAAATCAGCATATAAAAATCAGAATAGAAAAATTAAAAAAAGAAATAGAATATAATAGATATTTGTATCATGTCTTGGATAAACAAGAGATAAGTGATGGGGCTCTTGATTCTTTAAAAAAAGAATTGGTTGATTTAGAAAATCAATATCCAGAATTTATTACAAGTGATTCCCCAAGTCTGAGAGTTAGTGGTAAGGCGCTTGATAAATTTGAAAAAGTTACTCATAGATTTCCAGTTTTATCTTTGCAAGATATTTTTACTCCTGAAGAAATTTTTGATTGGGAGCTGAGAAATAAGAAAATAGCAGATGGTAATTATGATTATTTTTGTGAATTGAAATTAGATGGACTTACAATAGTTCTTACTTATGAAAAAGGAATTTTGAAAAATGCCGCAACTCGAGGTGATGGATCTATAGGAGAAGATGTCACGAATAATATCAGGACAATAGAAAGTATTCCATTGAAACTCAAAGAGTCAAAAAAATATAACTTACCAGAAATATTAACTATAAGAGGAGAGGTATTGCTTAGTAAAACTCATTTTAATAAATTAAATTTAGAAAGAAAGGGAAAATCTTTAGCACTTTTTGCAAATCCTAGAAATGTAGCAGCTGGAAGTATAAGACAGCTTGACCCAAGCATTACAGCCAGTAGAAAACTTATTTATTTTGCCTATGATATAAAAGAAAATATTGGTCAAAAGACACATGAAGAAGTTCATGAAATTTTACATGAATTAGGATTTAGAGTTAATCCTCATAATGAATATTGTAAAAATATAGGAGAGGTAAAAACATATTTAAATAAATGGGATAAAAAAAGAAAGTCATTGGATTATCTTACAGATGGAGTTGTTATAGTTACAAATAATATTGATATTGAATTAAAATTGGGTAGTATTGGTAAATCAGAAAGATGGATGATAGCATATAAATTTCAAGCCGAACAAGTAACCACAAAAGTACTTGATGTGATAGTACAAGTTGGAAGAACTGGTGCTCTTACTCCAGTTGCTATTTTGGAAACAAGATTTTTAGCTGGATCTCGTGTATCTAGAGCAACTCTACATAATTTTGATGAAATAAATAGACTTGGGCTTTTGATAGGAGATACTGTTGTAATACAAAAAGCCGGTGATGTTATTCCAGAAATAGTAAAAGTTCTACCAAGACTTAGAACAGGTTTAGAGAAAAAAATTATAATTCCAAAAAAGTGTCCAATTTGTCGCAGTGATGTATTTAAAAAAGATGGGGAAGTAAATTATTATTGTTCCAATTCAACATGTTATTCAGTACAAAAAGAAAATATAGTGCATTTTGTTTCAAAAAAAGCATTGAATATAGACGGAATGGGTATTAGGATTATAGAGCAGTTGATGGCAGTTGGTCTTATAAAAAATATTTCAGATATTTTTAGATTAAAAAAAGATGATCTAGTTCCACTCGAAAGATTTGCAGATAAGTCGTCTGACAACTTAATAGAATCTATAAATAATAGCAAAAAAGTAACTTTATCTAAATTTATATACTCATTAGGAATAAGACATATAGGAGAAGAAACTAGTATATTATTGGCTGATAGATTTGGATCTATTGCAAATTTAACAAACACAACACTAGAAAAAATAAATGATGTTTATGATATAGGACCAAAAGTAGCAGAAAGTGTTTATAAATATTTTCACAATAAAAAAAATTTGAATTTAATAGATGATTTATTTAAATTGGGTTTAAAAATACAAAATACAAAAAAAGATCATAAACTTATTGAAAAAACTTTTGTTTTAACTGGATCCTTGGAGAAATTTGGAAGAGATGAAGCAAAAAATATTATAAGATCACAGGGAGGAAAAATTAGTTCATCAATTAGTAAAAATGTAGATTATTTATTAGTTGGAAACGAGCCAGGTTCTAAATATGAAAAGGCAAAACAATTAAATATAAATATCATAAATGAAAAAGAATTTATTGATATGACTTCTTAATTTTAAAACAATTGAAATAAAAGACATTCATCCTTGTTTCTTATATTTTTTATTATACATGTTTTAGATTTTGAGCTTAGAAAATTATAGAAGTCGTTTTTATATTCTATTAATAGAAAATATTTTAAATTAATTTTTTGAAATATTTTATATATTTCTTCGTCATTGTATCTTTTTTTTAATACTGTGTATAATACTTTTTTTCTGTCAGAGAGGGCAAATCTTTTGTATGCATCCTTTGTATAATATTCATATGAATTACCAGTTGTGTATATATATCCATCATTAGGTAAATTACTTAAAATTGTTATCATAGATGCGCTTGTACTACCATTTATTAAATCCTGATATTCTAAAATATTTATTTGTCCATAAAAGTATAATAATTTTTTATTTATATCTGTAATAAAACCAGTATTTTTGTATGACATAGTTAATATTACTTGTATTATTATAATCATCGTTAGCAGTGTTTTTGTAAGACTGTCTTTTGTGTTCAATATAAAATATCCAGATATAGTGGACAGTAAAAAGAAAAATCCTATTCCATACCATGGAGCAGGGTTACCCCTGTTTATAATCATAAATATTATAAAATAGAGTATTGTTATAAATAATAGGATGTTTATATTTTTGTTATGTTTCTTTAGTATATAAAAAAGAATTAATATTGGTAATATAGAAATAAATACCAATCCAATTTCCGGAAAATGATTTCCTATACTTGGAGGTATAGTGTAGTGCCAAATACTAATCAAATAATTTTTAAAGTCTTTATTAATAATATATCTATTATTTTTCAAACTTTCATTACCATCAACATCTTCTATATTATCATCATTATAATTATTCAAATATGCATATTCAGATATATCCAAAAACTTTTCTGATTTATTTTGAAGTTGATAAAATATTTTTGGTGTAAATTTATTGTAATCCAAACTATTTTTTATTACCCACGGGAGTAGTGGTATGAAGAATATAATAAAAGATAAAAATCCAATTTTTAATATATTTATAATTTTTAATTTTTCATATCTAATAATATAGTAAGCATATAGTAGTGCAAGTATTATTATAATATGAATAGATGTTATTTTTATTGTCCATGCAAATCCTAGTATAAAGGATGATAAATATATAATATTTTTATCTTTTTTTTCAAGATATTCAAAAAATAATAATATAACAAACATTATATAAAATATTAATACCAATTCTATTTTATTTTCCTTGTCTAACATCCAGTTCCAAAAAGGCATAAGAAATATCAATAGAGGATATATAAAATAAAATTTTTTATGTTTGAATATTTTTTTTGTAAATACGCAAAGTAAAATAAGATCTAATATTGAAAATACAAACAAAAACATTTTTGCAATGGAATCATCGTGAAACAACGTAAAGCCTATTGTCATAGGAAGATTTGCTGCATAAAAAAATGGGGAATAATCATTGTATACAAAAGAATTTGTCTCTGATATTTGTTTTGGTATTTTTGTATATGCTACTATAGAATCCCAACCAGAACTAAGTGGTGTCAAAAAGTTTATAAATGTTATAAATACAAAAACTATAATTATATTTAAGAAAAAATTGTTAGATGAAAAATATTTTTCCCTATATTCAAATTTATAAGAGTATATATTTTTTACATAGTAAAATATTTCTTTGTAGGAAAATATAGATAATGCGGTTAAAAGGATCAATATGCCAATTATATTTACTTTATTTATAAAAGATAATAGAAGTATAAATATAGACAATGTTGCAAATCCAAGTGCAATATCTAAAAGATGGAGTATAGAATTATCTAAATTTATTTTTAATATTTTACTTATTTTTTGTCCTATACTTATTATGATTAAAAAGAGTATAGATATAGATATTATATTTGTAAATATTAATACAAGTGGGTTCATTATCACTTTTAAAATATCATAATTATTTGAAAACAGTATATTTTTTATTGTTTGTCCTTCTGGGGTCATAAAAAATATAACACTGCATAGGCTAATAAGAGTAAAACTTATCAATATAAAAGAAATAATTACCTTTAAAATGCTAAAATTTATTTTAATTTCAAATGGAATTTTGTATTTTTTGTAGGATATTATATAAAATATATATGATAGACCAAATAAAAAAACTATTAAAAAAATTATATAAAACGAGTTATTATAAAATTGTTGTAATATTGGTCTATTGTTTATTATATTTATAGCTATATAATTTATTAATACTAGGAAAAAAGATGAAAATCCTATCAAAAATATTATAAAATTAGGATTTTTTATTTGTTCTTTTATTTTCATGAGCTTTATTTAATGTTTTTAAATTGATATGATTATTATATAATACTTTATATGAAATTAATAATATTTTTGCCAGTTTATAATGAAGAGGCTAATATTCTGAGTGTTTTAGAAAGAATACCTAAAAACATACCAAATATAGATATTTTGGAGGTTTTGGCTATAGAAGATGGGTCTTGTGATTCATCGTTAAATATACTAAAACAACATAATGTTAGTATAATTAGTCATATCCAAAATATGGGTTTAAGTATTTCATTTCAAGATGCACTAGAATATGCAATTAACAATAGTGCAGATATTTTGCTCTCCATAGATTCTGATAACCAGTTTGATCCACAAGAAATAGAAAAAGTTATTAAACCGATACTCGAAAAAAAATCAGATATTGTACTTGGTAATAGATTTAAAAATGGAAAGCCAAAAAATATGCCAACTATAAAATTTTTTGGAAATATTATAATGTCAAAAATAATAAATTTTATAACAGGTTACAAATTTCAAGATGTTTCGTGTGGATTTAGAGCTTATTCGAAAGACGCACTTTTGAATCTTAATTTATTTGGAAAATTTACATATACTCATGAAACAATACTTGATCTATGTGTAAAAAATAAACAATTTTTAGAAGTTCCAATTTCAGTGCAATATTTTGACAATAGAAAGTCTCATATATCTTCTAATCTTTTCAAGTATGCAATAAAGACTATTTTAATAATGATAAATTCACTGATATCTTATAGACCATTATTTCTTTTTGGTGGAATTGGTTTTGTATTATTTTTATTTGGTTTAATTCCAGATATATTTATTCTTGTTTATTATATTAATTATGGACAACTTTCTCCTTATAAAATATATGCTTTTGTTGGAGGATTTTTGAACATTTTAGGAATACTTTTTATTATAATAGGGCTAGCTCTTCAATCTTTGAAAGTAATTCGTATGAATCAAGAGAAAATTTTATATAACCAAAAAAAATTTAAATAATATTTATGAGTAAAAAAGATGAATTAAAAAAAATTGCATATCTTGCAAGGTTAGAAATTAAAGACAATGAATCTGATAGTTTTTTTTCTAAAATATTAGGAGTACTTGATTATATGAAAAAAGTTCAAGATCATAAATTTTTGAAAAAAGAAGGTGTTGTATTTGAGAAAGATATTTTGTTAAGAAATGATGACGTAATAAATACAAAAGACAAATATTTAATAGATCAATTTATTGAGAAAGAAAATAATTTATTAAAAGTTAAAAAAGTTTTATAAATTTTTATGGAAAATTTTACTATAGAAAAATTAAGAAAAGCATACAAAGATAAGCAAATATTATGTTCTGAGTTTGTAAGAAGATGTTTTGTAAATATAAAAAATGACAAATTAAATGACTTTATAACATTGTTTGAGGATGATGCCATAAGTCAGGCAAAAAAAATTGATAAAAAAATTGTTGGAGGCATACTATTAAAAAATTTAGAAGGAATTCCAATTGCCATAAAAGATAATATTTTAATAGAAGGCAAGAAGACTACATCTGCGTCAAAAATGTTGGAAAACTATATAGCTCCATATGATGCAACTGTTATAAAAAAACTAAAAGAATCAGGAGTAATAATCTTAGGAAAAACAAATATGGATGAATTTGCTATGGGTGCTTCAAATGAAACATCGTATTTTGGATCAGTTTTAAATCCATGTGACAACACACTGGTTCCAGGTGGTTCTTCTGGTGGTAGTGCTGCCGCAGTTGCTTCAAATCACTCTATTTTTGCGCTTGGTAGTGATACTGGAGGTTCTATAAGACAGCCAGCAGCATTTTGTGGTGTAGTTGGATTTAAACCAAGTTATGGAAGTGTTTCTAGGTATGGACTTATGTCTCTTGCTTCATCACTTGATCAAATTGGACCATTGGCAAATTCTGTAGAAGATGTAGTTGCTATTTCAAATATTATATTTGGAAAAGATGAAAAAGACATGACAAGTGTTGATAGAAAAAATATAAATATAAAAAATATAAAAAAAGGTATAAAGAAAAAGGTAATTGGATATCCCAAAAAATATCATGAATTATCAATTGATCAAGATATAAAAAATAGTTTTGAAGATGTGTTAGAAAAATTAAAGAGAGACGGGATAACACTAAAAGAAATAGATCTATCTTTTATGGATGAAGCACTTGCAGTCTACTATATAATACAACCAGCAGAGGCATCTACAAATCTTGCTAGATTTGATGGACTTAGATATGGATTTAATGTAAAAAATTCTAAAGATCTTCTAGATAATTATTTAAAGAATAGAACGAATGGTTTTGGTGATGAAGTAAAACGTAGAATTATTATGGGTACATATGTTTTGTCTCAAGGCTATAGAGATGCATATTATAATATGGCAAAATCTATTGAAAAAGATATACAATTGAGATTTGATAAGATTTTCAAAGAAATTGATTGTTTGATATTACCAACTACTCCAAGTAAAGCTTTTAAATTAAATGAAAAAATAGAAGATCCTCTTACGATGTATCTTGCTGATATATTTACAGTCTCTGCAAATATTGCCGGGCTTCCAGCAATTTCTATTCCAATTGTAAAAGATCCGCTCCCCATAGGATTACAAATTATGGGTGGATTTATGAAGGATGAGACGGTTTTAAATTTTGCATGGAATATAGAAAAAATGATTGAAAACTATAAATTAGCAAAAAATTAAATAATAAATAAAAAAATATTTATGTTTCAAAAAAATAATAATATAAAAAATGATAATTTACAAAAAGTTAGTTATTATTCAACAAAAAAGAAAAAAATAATAGATTTGTTTATTGGTTTTTTTGGTGGTGCAATTATGTTGATTATATTTTTATCTATTATTTTGAATATATTTTTTAATAAAATATCAATATCTTCAACTTTACATTATGTATGTTATATTATTGCTACAATAATAATAATTATATTGATTGTATTATTTTTTAGAATTAATAGAAAATTTATTTCTATTGGAATATTAATTTCTTTATTAGTAGCCGTATCTTTATTTATGAAACAGGTCTATTTTTATAAAGACGCAATGGAAACGGGTGGGATTATTAAAAATACAATCTTAGGCCAATATTCAATATATGATGGAAATAGTGATATTCAAGAAACAGATGTTTCAAGAAGTGAATTGGAAACTGTATCTGATCCTCATATGGGGACAGATACTCCAATTATGACTATAGTAGAATTTGGTGATTTTAGTTGTCCATATTGTTTTATAATGCATAGAGTACTCCGTGATTTTATAATGGAAAATGCTACAAAAGTACAACTTATTTTTAGAGACTTTCCATTGGAAGAAGATTATAATAGGGCCATGATTGCAAATTGTGCATTTGAGCAAGGAAAATTTTGGCAAATGCATGACAATTTATTTTTGTATCAAGAAAGTTTTAATGAAAATATGGTAAATCAATTTTTAAAAGAGGCTGAAATAGATGTAGATAAATTTAATGCTTGTAGATCTGAACAAAGATATAAATCAGAAATAGAAGAAGATCTTGTTGTTGGGCTAAAGGCAGGAATGTCTGGTACGCCAACTTTATTTATAAATGGTTACAAATTTGCAGGAGTAATTCCTCGTACAGTATTGGATCAAATTTTGGTAGAAATTGAAAAAGAAAATAAATGATAAATATAAATCCAAATCCAATATTTTTTGAAATCGGTTTTGTGAGAATTTATTGGTATGGGTTAATAATGATTTCTGCAATAATAACTGGAATTTGTGTGATTATAAAAATATCAAAAAATAAATCTTATGATTTGGATAAATTGTGGGATTTATTTTTTTACTTGATTTTGTTTGGTGTTATTGGCGCACGTTTGTACCAAGTTTTATTTTTTAATTGGAATTATTATCAAAATAATTTTTTAGAAATATTTTCTATTTGGAATGGTGGCATGGCAATACAGGGGACTATAATAGCGTGCATTATTACTCTTTTTGTATACTCTAAAAAACACAAATTATATTTTTTGGAGTATGCTGATTTATTAGTCGTAGCACTTCCACTTGGTCAGGCAATTGGTAGATGGGGTAATTTTTTTAATTCAGAATTATATGGAAGGGTTTCAAATTTTCCCTGGGCAATTTATATAAAATCGACTGGGAACTTTCATCAACCATTATTTTTTTATGAATCAATATTGGATTTAATATTATTTTTTATTTTATTGCACATTTATAAAAAATCACTGCATTATGGATATGTTTTTTACTTTTATATTTTTGGTTATGGAATTATAAGGTTTTTTATGGAATTTTTGAGAATTGATAATACTCCTACTATATATAACATTAGATTACCTCAAATTATAAGTGCTGTTTTTGTCATAATTTCAGGGTTTTTATTGTATTTGACAAAAAAGAATAAAAGTAGTATAATAAATAGTTATAAATAAGACAAAATGATATAATTATATAGGTTATTATAATAAAAAATAAAAAATAAATATTATGATTTTTTCAAAGCAACAAGAACAAGACTCACTTCAATTTATAATTCAAGATATTATAAAACAGGCAAATCTTGAAAATTTACCTGAGCAAGAAAAACAAGCTTTTGCATCTCAGCTTGAAATGCAATTTAATAGAAGAATTGGTCTTATTATTATGGACAATTTAGATGATGCTAGTATAGAAGAGTACTCAAAAATTATAAAAGACAATCCATTTCCAAATCCAGATGAGCTTCAAAAATTTTTGGAAAAACATATTCCTGATTATGGTGAAAAATTAAAAGTAGGAATAGATAATTTTGTAAAAGAAATTTTATTAACTTTAAAGAAATAATTTTTATTCACATATAATTAAAATATTATAAATATATGAACGATTTTGAAAAATCTATTAATGAAAATCCATTTCCGGAAAAAAAGGAGAAAATATATTATGTTACAGAATCTTTTAATGATGGAGCTTACCTCCTTGTAGAAACTAATAGTCAGTCCCCGGTATTTCGTATATCTGGAAAAGAGTTGAGTCTTTCACTCTTATATGAAAAAACACCACCCAATTCATCTATTGATGCTATGGCAAGTCGTTTTTTTCATTTACCAGGTGGGCAACTCAAGTCAGAAGATATTTATATTGTAAAAAAACCAGCAATTGTAGAAGAAGTTGAAAATGGAAAATGGAAACTTGTAACAAAGGGAGAGATAGTTTACTCACAAGAAGAAACAAAATCTTCTCTGGATCAAAATGAAAAATTATCTATACAAGATATAAAAACATCTTATGATGTTTTAATGGATGAATATTCAAAAGCTGAAAGTATAGAAGAAATAAGACTTATAAAAATAAAATTTGTTGAGTATTATAATACATTATTGGATAATTTTAACAAATATTACACTGAAGAAGATTCAGAGGATTATTTAGAGTTTAAAAAAATTATTAATGAATTAAATGATATTATAATTCCCGAAATAGATAAATTAATTTTAGAGCCTGAAAAAGAAGAAGTTATACCAGAAAACAAAGAAGAGGAACAGAAACAAGATATAATAGATACAAAACCAATAGCAGACAAGACAAATAATTTTATCAATAGATTTGGACAAAAATTGACTGAATTTATGAAGAATTTTGATCCTTATGATGCAGAAAAATACCTAACTGAATCTAAAGATATTATTGATGAATTAGATGATATTATATCAAAATTAAAACGCAGTAATCAGCAGAAAGAGATAAATGGATTAAAAGATTTAAAGAAAACAATACTGATTTTAATAGAGGATTTAGAATTAAATATAACAAAAGAAAAATTTAGTGAATATAAATTAATTGGATTTGATGGAAATAATTTTAGTGAAAAAGATTTAGAAATATTAAATAGAGTTAAAGAATTAGAAAATAAAGAAAATTTGATTAATAAAACTAATAGAGGCACGGTAATTCCAAGAAAATTTGTAAAACCAATAGAAATTGAAAAAGAGAATCATGAAGGCAAAGATCTTTATACAATAAAAGTTTATGATCTAAATAGGGATTCGAGTAATTTTGGTCAAAATAGTTTTGGAATAAATATAGATATGATAGTAGAATCTCCTCAAAAAGATTTTTCATATGAAAAATGGTTTGAAGAAAATAAAAAAGTAGAGCCAAAAGATAATTCTAAAAATTTAGAAGAAATTTTGAAAAATATTAGTTTTGAAGATTTAATGTCTAATAAAGATAATATTTTAGGAGATAAAGAGACTGAATTTAAAGCATTGGTTGATATTATAATTAATTCAAAGGATGATAATGAATTTGATATTAATTTTAATAAAATTGAAGAAGTTTTAGAATTTTTATATTGTAGAGAGGTATTTGTTGTTTTGAAAGAAGAGTATGCAAGAAAGAAATCTGAAAATCAAGTAGACTCTAAGGATGAAGTTGAAAAATTAAAAGACAAATTAAATCTTTTAAGTTTGGATCAATTGATTTATGTTTATCAGAGTATAAATTTAACAATGTTTTTGCCAGTACCAAAATCTAAAGAGAGGCAATATTATATCAGTAATATAAATCCTAGTAATTCGATGCCACTACCATATATAAATGAACAAATAGAAGAAGCACTCAAAAAAGATTTTTCTATTCAAGATCAAGTACCACAAGATATCATCAAAGAAGTAGAGTCATTTGTCAAAATGAAAAATTTGATTTCTGTTAGACATGGATTTGTTTTGAAAATAGCAGAGCCTATAGTAATAGAAAGAAGATTTGGTAAAGATTTTGTTGGTGTTTATGTTTCAAATAATACGCAAACAGATTTCATGGATGAAGTTGAATTTATTAATATCAATTCTATCAGTCTCGCGGACAAAGATTTTGATTATGATAAATATTTTGAAGAAAATAGAAATAAATTAATAGAATCAATTCCAGAGCCAGAAATTATACCTGTAAATACATCTCTAGTGGAAATAAATAAACAAAATTATAAAAAAGAATTTTCTATTTTTCAAAAAGATATTAAAAATATAGACAATGCAACTCTAGAAGAACTAAACATACTTTCCAAAAGAGCAGAGTTATTTATAAACTATATAATAAACAATAAATCAAAATTATCAAAAAAAGAGAAAACATCAATTGATAAAGACCTAAAGTTTTTAGAAGACAAATTGATACTGATAAAAGAATATATTAATAATTTTGATGCAAATCAATTGAAAAAGAGTTACAAAGATTCTTCTTATAGAGATAATCTAGATAGAATAAGAGCAAAAAAAGGAAAAATAAGTGAAGAATCATTACAATTTACAAGTTTAGAAAAATTAAAGGAAGCAGTAGAAAATAATCCAGAATTAAAAAATCAATTTAAAAATTTTTTAGAAATTATTTTGAAAAATTCAAAAGATTTTGATGAAAATGAATTAGAAAAAATAATTCAAAAATTATCGGAAAGTACTGGACTTAGTGTTGAGGATATAAGAGAAATTTATGAAAATCAGCAAACTTTGATAGAATCTCAAGCGAAGAGTGAGGTGTATGAGGGTTTGAAGAAAGTTAGTTTTTTTAAAAAGATTCCTTTCCTAAAAAATATGACACAAGAAGTTGCCCTAAAAACACTTGGATATTTAGGTGTTACTCTTGGTGTATCTTTATTTTCTGGAGCAATTGGAATGGGCGCAGTTGCAATGGGTATAGCTTATAGTGGAATTGCTATTACTAGAATAATAGATAATAATTTTACAGACAAAGCTACAAAGAAAAAGCAAAATAAAAAATTAGAAGAAATAAAACAAAATCATTCAATGGATGATTTATTAGCTAGAAATTTACTAGCATCTATGACACTAAAAAAGAGATTTCAACTTCAAAATATTGATCTTGGAAATTGGGACTCAAAAGATATTATTGAAGAAAATATACGTTTGTATATAGATGAAATTTATTCTGGTACAGATAAAAAGAGTAATATGGAGAAAGAAGATCTTGTAAAGTCAATGTCTATCTTGTATCAAATAGATCAAAGTAATAAAAAAATAGAAGAAAAAGTTGATAAAAAAGGTTTGTTGGATTGGATAGAAAAAAAAGGTCTTACATTAGGTGGAATCTTGAAATCAAATCAAAATATACAAGAAAGAAATCTTACTACAGCAGTAGTGTGTTCCCTTGGTATTGCAGCTAGACAGATACCAGTTTTGAGAGAAATTTTGGGAACATATTCTGGATATAGATTAGGTGAATTGGCTGGTAATATTTTCTTTAGTGAAAAAGGAATAAAAATATCTACAGATGAATTAGAAACAATTTTGCAAAATAATAAATTTGATAAAGATGATAAAGAAAAATTTGCACTTGCAAAAGTAAAGATATCAGAAAAAGGATTCAAAGAAAATAATCCAGATGCATATTTGAAATTAAGAGATTTAATAGATAAATATGAAGAATTAGAAGTTTTGAGATTAAAAGATAAAAGTTTTGATAGTAGCGCAAAGCTTATAGAATCTTTGAATGATAATTTTGAATCAGAAATTAGCAAAAGAAAAAATACAAGTACACGGAAAAAAGTTATTAGAATAGGGCTCAAAGTAGGTGGAGCTGTAGCTGGATTTTGGTTTGGCCATAGTATGGCAGATATGCAAAGAGAAACAAACCTTATAAAGCATATAAATGAGTCTGGTAAATTAAAAACAGACGAATTAAATAATATAATGAGTAATCCAGATTATGCAAGAAATCATAATGTTATTGAAGCTCTTATAAAAGGTGATGAATTACCAGATAAAATAATTCATGATATTATAGCAAATCCAGATTTTATGAAAGATCATGGAATTGTAACAGCTCTTATACAAAACGATGAATTATCTGATAAAATAATTCGAGATATTATAGCTAATCCAGATTTTATGAAAGATCGTGGAATTGTAGCAGCTCTTATACAAAACGATGAATTATCTGATAAAATAATTCGAGATGTTATAGCTAACCCAGATTTTATGAAAGATCGTGGAATTGTAGCAGCTCTTATACAAAACGATGAATTATCAAGCAAAGAATTGACTAGTATTATGAGCAATCCAAGTTTTATGAAAGATCATTATATTGTTGAGTCTATTATAAGAAGTGATTATAGTATTACTGGTAATGTAAAATATATATTAAATAATAATCCAGAAATTTCCAAAGATCCAGAATTATTAAGATCACTTTATGAAAGTACTTCAGATAATAGTGAAAGACAGGATGTATATTCAATTTTTCAAAAATTACAAAATCAAAAACCTAGTGGCACAAAGACTGTTATCAATATAGGAGGTAATACAGCTGATCCAGATAGTTTACGTGATGCTTCTCCTGATAACTCCAAAACTGTTGTAGATTCAACAGGTGCTAAGACAGAAGTAGATAGTGCAAAGGTTGATGTTAAGCCAGATAGTACAATTACAACAAAAACACCTGGAACTGCAGTGACTGGATCTCCTACAGAAACCACAACACCAACTTCTACTGACTTAGAAAATGTACATCAATTTATAAAAGGTGCTGATTTGGATAAAATAAAAATAGAAAAATTATATGATGCTTTGAAATCAGATGGTGACAAAAAATTGATTCATGATGCACTAGAGCATGCAAAACATATTGAGCATATTGATAAAGGTGAATATGTTTCAGGATTACTTAATAAAAGTTTGACGGAAAATTCAAAACTTATAGTAATAAATCCAGATGGATCTGTAATGAAGGATGCTGATATAAATACAATAATACATCCAGAAGATACTCTTATAGAAACTAAAGATGGGGTGATGATAGTTATGAAAACATCTGGAGTCACAGTTGATGAAAATGATACTTTAGGAAATATTATTTTGCATAATGTGGAAAAACAGATTGGTAGTAATTTGACCCCAGAACAAATGAAACGTTTTGATATAAATGGTGATGGTAAAATTAATTGGAATGAAGCAAATAAATTAAAAAATGAATTAATTCATCAAACTCATCGTAGCGGAATAGAGGTTAATGAAAATTTAACTGTATTACAAAGACTCCAAAGAGAAATGGCACAATTAAATCAAGACAAAGAGAATGGAATAGTAAATTCAGAAGATTATAATATAAGATATAATCAATTAGAAGAATATATAAAAGATATAAAAGGAAATACAGGATCAGGTTCTTCTGATGTAGCTGAAGATGTAAATAATGCAGCAGGTACTGATACAGAATTAGGCACAGGAACAGCTAAAACTGTTGATAATTTAACTGAATTACAAAGACTTCAAAAAGAAATAGCACAATTGAATCAAGACAAAGAGAATGGAATAGTAAATTCAGAAGATTATAATATAAGATATAATCAATTAGAAGAATATATAAAAGATATAAAAGGAAACACAGGATCAGATTCTTCTGATGTAGCTGAAGATGTAAATGATGTAGTAAATAATACTAACACAGGATCAGATTCTTCTGATGTAGCTGAAGATATAAATAACGTATCAGGTGCTGATACAGGAATAACTGAAACTGTAAATAATATAGTAAATAATACCAATACAGAATCAGGTTCTTCTAATGCAGTTGAAGATGTAATTAATACAGTAAGTGCTGATACAGAATCAGGTTCTTCTAATGCAGTTGAAGATGTAATTAATACAGTAAGTGCTGATACAGAATCAGG
>JAQUXC010000008.1:31190-49625 GCA_028692545.1 Patescibacteria group bacterium
TACAGAATCAGGTTCTTCTAATGCAGTTGAAGATGTAATTAATACAGTAAGTGCTGATACAGAATCAGGTTCTTCTAATGCAGTTGAAGATGTAATTAATACAGTAAGTGCTGATACAGAATCAGGTTCTTCTAATGCAGTTGAAGATGTAATTAATACAGTAAGTGCTGATACAGAATCAGGTACAGGAGTAGAACAGGTTGTAAGTGATGCAGCACAATCTGATACAGGATCAGGTTCTTCTAATGCAGTTGAAGATGTAATTAGTATGGTAAATAATGTAGAAGATAGGGAAGTTATTTTAGAAGGTTTTAAAATATCTGCAAGTGATGAAATAAAAGATAGAATAGTTGAGAGAATTTCAGATGCAGATGTAAAAGGTGAAGAAATTAATATAGATAAATCAGATGGTTTTGAGATTCAAGATAGAGAAGTCACAAAACTTATATATGTTGGTACAGATGAAGATGGGGATAAAGTTTTTGAATTTCAATCTGGAGATCAAAAAATAGGAGAAGCTACATTTGATATAAATGACGCACAAAATAAAGTAATTTTAGAAGATGTAAAAATTAATTTTGAATCTGGTATTTCTTATAAAGAATATGGCTTAGATAGTTTTTATTCTCCAGATGATGATTCTATAAAGTTTGATAATATTCAGAAGATAAGTAGTCAATTAAACAATTTAAAACCCGGTGATTCTTTGGAGGATATAAATATTAGATTGAATAGTGGAAAAAATATAGAGGATCTTAGATTTTTGGGTGAAAATGGTGGTAGGTATATTTTTGACTCTAATCAATCTGGATCAGAACATATCATTTTTGAACCAGAATACAGTGGAGAGGATTTACAAGAGATAAAAGTAGTTAGACCAAATGAGAGTGATATTAGGCTTTTGAATAGACCAAGCGATGAAATACAAAATAATAATGTAAGAGAAATGCATTTTGATGAACCTGGAAGAAAAGGTGATGTAATAACAGAAGTAGGAGATAATTCTTTAAGACAAACTGTTGATATGCAATTAAGTGGAAAAATTCTCGAATATTCTAATAATAAATCTTATGATTTGTATGAACTTTTACAAAATAATAAGATAAAAAATGAAGCAAAACTTTTAGATTTTATGATTGATGTTAAAAAAGAATTTTCTGGTAATGGCACTTTGGAAGATATAGATAAAAATAATTGGTCTGGAATTTTTAAATCATTTAAAAAAAATCCAAATAGTCCAGTGTTAAAGAATCTAATTGAAGAAAATATGATGTTATTCGTATCTAAATTACAAGGAAAATAGTTTTTTAAATAAAACTAATAAGTAATGTTTAAGTAATATTATCTTGTCATCATAAGCCGTCTTGTATTTGTGTGTATATTTGTATTTTATTAATATATAATTTTTGTTAAATTTAACTTATTATAAAAGGGTCATTTGGATCCTTTTATTTTTTTAATAAATAAATGTCCAGTTATAAAAATTGGACAAACAAAATTATGAAAGACAAAATTTTTATAATTACAATAGTTGTTCTATTGTGTTTAGCTTCTTATTTTTTAATTAATAATACAGACAAATTAAAATCTATTGATATTTTAGAAAAAAATATTGAAGAATGTAAAAATAATTGTAGTATTGAAATTTCAAGTAATGAAAAAGTTATTAATGATATTATAAATGTAGATAAGACAGATGATTCTGTTTCAAATTCGATTGATGATAATTGTTTTTCTTATATAAGTGGAATTTTGGATTTAGGCGAAGAAAACATGATACAAAATGGTATGTATGTTTGTGCAAAAAATTTGAGTAGTAAACAATATTATTGCACATCAGAAATTATAAAAAATTATAATAATTCTAATAAAAGAGGATATGAACTTATAGTTCCTATTGGTACATATCAATTAGCTGGTATTTATCCACATTCGATAGACTCAAATTATCCACTTAAAGAATTTAAACATAGCAGATGTTCTTTTAATGGAGTTTGTGAAGAACTACTTATTTCATTTACCGTCTCTTGTAATGAGAGAAAAGAAAATATAAATTTAAATAATAGTGGGCTTACTGAAATTTTTAAAAATTTTAATATTTATAAAAAATAATTATTTTTGTATTTTAAAAACTTAATATAAGGGGAAAAGCGATTTATGAAAATTTTTAAGGGTCATGCATTTTTTGTTTGACCTTTTTTGTTTAAGAAAAGAAACAAAAAAATATTGTCATCCTTCGCCAAGGCTTCGGATGACAAGGAGGAAAAAATGAAAACAAGACAATTTGTATTGGTAGCCATTTTTACGGTGGCTTTTGGGATGAACTCATTATGGTCGGATGACCATATATTCACTTTGCCAGTAGCTGGTAATGATATTAAAGTAAATCACGCCTGGTATTATGATCAAAATGTCGGTGGTGGATTGCATCGCGCAATTGATTATACCTCAAATCAAGGTTCTGGAATTATCGAAGGAAGAGATGTGCTTTCTGCCTATGGTGGAGTTGTATCTAATGCCATAAACAATGTTCCAAACAATACTGGTATTGACTATGGTAATTATGTAAAAATTGATCATGGTAATGGTTATGAGACATTATATGGTCATATGCTTTTTGGAAGTGTACCTGTAAATGTTGGTGATTATGTGCATCAAGGACAAACAATTGGAAATGTTGGAAATACAGGAAATTCAACTGGGCCTCATTTACACTTTGAGCTTATCTATAATGGAGAAAAAGTTGATCCTTATGGTTGGTACTCTTATCCAGGACCACCTTATCCAAATTGTAATCCAGAAGAATATTATTGGACAGAGAGTCCACCAGTTCATTCTCCTAATATTGCACTAGAAAGGTTATTGCCGGATGATCTCATTGTTCATGTAACGGGTACTCCAGATTACTACAGAATTGAAGATAATTTGATGAGGCATATACCATCAGAAAATGTTTTTCATTCCTGGGGTTTTAATTGGGATGAAGCGGTAGAGATAACTCAAGATGAATTTTCTGACTTTGCGCAAGGAGCTGATTTGGAGGTTATGGTTGGTGCTTGTGTATATGATCAGAATTATCAGCGGTGGATTTTTGATTATGCATCAAATACATCAAATGTTATTGTTAAAAGAAAAATTGATAATTGGCAAGCGCTAAATTATTCTATTGATGTTTGGATTCCTGTCACAAATATTTTTATGTTTGCTTTTAATCAAGGAGCAGATATATTGTCAGTAAGTGATTATCCATATGGAACTGTTTTACAAAATCAAAACAATTTATCAGAACGCTATGTTTTGGTAAAAGGCAGTGCTTATGGATATCAGAATCAAAAAGTAAAACTTCCACTTTTATCAAATGATGTTTATAATATCAATTATTATCATCATAATTTCAATGTTCCAGTTAGTAGCTCTGTATTATCAAGTTATCCTACAGTTACAAATTCTTATAGTACGATAATCGATGGAAAATTGATTTCAGGTTCCGGAGATGAAACTTATTATTTAGAAAATGGATACAAAAGACATATTCTTGATAATACTAGTTTCTCATATTATGGATTCAATTTTGCAAATGTGCAAAGTGTTGATGATGTAAATATTAACAATTTTCCAAGTGGACCAGATTTATTTTTTTCGCCATCTGGTGGGCCAGAAATTTATATTGGCGAAGGACTTGATGATGGTAATTTTGATTCTGGAATAACGTCGTATTGGAATTTTAATGATTGGCAAAATATTGCTGATTTTCAGGTAAATCATCAGGATGTTATATCTGGTTTTTATAGCGCAAGTATAAATATTCAATCAGCTGTAAACTATTATGATGTTGAATTAAAACAACTTGTGTCTGTAGAATCAGAGTTTATGTATCACTGTTCTTTTTGGGCAAAAGCCAATTCTACATCTTCTATAACTCTTACTTTGCAGAATGATATTTCTCCGTGGAATAATTATGGACTTTGGAAAGAAATAACATTGTCTAATAATTGGAGACGCTATCAATATATGTTTAATTGTAGTGATACAGATGATTTAGCAAGACTATCTTTTATGCTTGGATCTTGTGTGTCTAATATACAAATTGATTGTGTTGTATTCGAAAAGGTAGAAAATATTCCACCAACAGAGGGTAATTTACTTCTAAATGCTGATTTTGAATTGGGTCATTATGCTACGTGGACTATAGAAGATCACAATTTATCAGCTGTTTATTATGTAGATTTTGAGTCTTGTATTGATGAATATTCTCTTTTTGTAGATCCAAATCAAAATGCTTTTGATTATCAAGTTCAACTTTTGCAATGTGTGGATGTTGTATCTGGTATGACCTATTATTTGTCTTTTTATGCAAGGGCTGAAAGTAATAGGACAATAAGATTTAATCTTTATAACAATGGAGCTCCGTGGAATAATTATGGACTTTGGCAAGAAGTTGTAATTTCTACAGAATGGAATTTATATCAAGTCCAATTTGTAGCAACTCAATCTGGACGTCCTAGGTTTTCAATGAATTTTGGAGATCAAGATGTGGCATTGTGGATTGACAATATAAGAATATCAAATACAGTTTCAAATTCAGATAATTGTATATATGATACACAGATTACATTTTCAAATTATCCAAATCCATTTAATCCAGAGACGAGAATTGAATATAGTATTCCTACAAATAGAGGAGAACTTATAATTTACAATATTAAAGGACAAGTTGTAAAACGTTCTCTTCTAAGTAATAAGAATTCAAGTTTTTTATGGAATGGCTCTAGTGATGATGGAGAAAAAGTTGGAAGTGGTGTGTATTTTTACACTATAAAATGTCAAAATTATTCCACAAGTATAAAAAAAATGGTACTTGTAAAATAATAATATAGCAAAACCTTGGAGATTTGATGTCTTCAAGGTTTTGATTTTTTTATGTATAATGAATATATGAAAAAGAATATATTATTATTTTTGGTTTTTGTTTCCTTTGTTTTTCCAAACGTGTCTTTTGCTATAGAAAAAGATATAAATTATGTAGATTTTACTAAATGGTATGAAGAAAAGTTTAAGGTTTCTGTTCCTTTTAAAGCTGTTGCTATCTTGGATTATAACACATCTGAGCCATTGTATTATTTTCAAGAAAGAAAGCAAATGCCAAGTGCAAGCTTAATAAAGCTAGTTACAGCAGGAACATTTTTGCAATTTCCTATAGATTGGAACAAAAATGTCTCTTTTTCTTATAATGATAATGAGGGAGATTTGAGGAAATATGTCGGACCAAAGGATAGTTTTGTTTTGTTAAGAATAGATGATAAAGACTCTATAAGTGTAAAAAACATGTTTGCATCAATGCTTATTATATCAGCAAATAACAGTGCAAATGCTATTTCTTATATTCCTGGAGTTAGCAAAGAGACGTTTATTGATGCAATGCGTGGTGTTGCAAAAACTTGGAAAATGGAAGATACTAAAATAGATGATCCTTCTGGACTTTCATTGGGTGATATTACAACAGCTCGTGATATGGCTTTTGCAACATGTTATGCTTTCAAAAATCCTAAAATATCAGAGTTTTCATCAAAACCAGAATTTAATTTCCTAACTAATTTAGGTCAAGAAAAAAAGTTAAAACACACTGTATATGATCTAAGAAATAATTCAGATAATTATTTTGGTGCAAAGACTGGATTTTTGTATGAGACAAGATTTCATTTGGTAGCTGGATTTATTACACCAAAAAATCAAAAAATTTGCGTATCAATACTTAGTACAAATACTAGAAAAGAATCAGAAGATATTTTAAATATATTGGGTGATTGGGTGGATGATATGTATAAACTATGATTAAAAAAGAAAAAAAGTTTATAAATTTGATTTCAGATTGTTCTAAAAAAGACATGAATATTTTGATTTCTGCTCTTGATTTTTCTATTAAAGTTCATAGAGGGCAAAAGCGTAAGTCCGGAGAAGATTATGTGATTCATCCTATATCTGTAGCGCATAATATATATAAAAAATATAAAGATATAAATTTAACAGTAGCTGCGTTACTTCATGATGTAGTTGAAGATGGACAATGGATAAATATGCGCAAAATATATAAGAAATTTGGGGGTGATGTAGGCTTTATAGTAGATGCAGTGACAAAGACGACTAATCATTATTATAATAATAAAAAAATATTTTCTGATAAGATAGGAAAAATGCTTTGGGGTGGAATGAAAGATCCAAGAGTATTATTGTTAAAAATTTTTGATAGAGAAAATAATTTATCTGATTTGGAAAATTTAACTTCTCATAAACAGGTTAGAATGTCATTTGAAACACAGGCTATATATTATCCACTACATAAAATTTTACAAATAAACAAAGAGTTAACATTAAAAGAGACGGGAAAAATATTTAATGCATTTTTGTTAAATAATAATATAAAAGATGAAAATCAGTTAAAAGATTATTTATTAAAAGATTGTTTTTTTGAAATATCAAATTATATGTATAATATGATTTATAAAAATAGTGATAGGGTTATTTGGACTATTGAAGATAAATCTTTTTATTCAGATTTGTGTAATGATAAAAATTTTTATAATACCATAAGTCTTTTATCTCTTTGGTCGGATGGAAAAAATTTTAGAGCAGCTTTTTCTTTTAAAAAAGGAATTATTCCAAATAATATAAATACAAAATTTAAAATATTAAAATATAAAAAATAATATGAAACCAAAAATACATAGCTTAATTTCAGATTCAGAATTAGACGTAGGATTATTAGATGATTTAAAAGATAGAATTTTGGATCAAAAGCATTTTTACACTGGAGAATTGGCAGCAAATTTGTATTACAAAAATAAGTTTGCAAAAAAAACATATTTTAAGAATAGTTTAGGTATGAATAATTATATTAATTTTTTTAATAAAAATGTTCCTATCAAACAAGAAAATACAGCACTTATATCTCTTGGTTGTGGAGATTCTGATTTTGAAAAAATTATATTAGATTCACTTGAAATAGAAGGATCAAATTTTTCTTATATTGGCGTAGATTCATCTAGATATATGTTGGAGCTTTCTGCTAAAAAACTAGAAAAATCAAAATTTAAAAATAGTCTTGTATGTGGAGATTTTTCATCTCATAATTTTAGATCCGAAATAGGATATTTGATTAATGATTATAAAAATAAAGTATTTGGACTTTTGGGCGGTACTATAGGAAATATTATTCCAACAAATATTGTTGATACTTTAGGTAACATGCTTAATAAAGGTGATTATCTATGGGTTACTTTAGTTTTAAGAGAAGGTCTTGATGAAGAACATAATTTTGAAATATTTAATTATTATGCACAATATTTGAATGATAGTGCTGTATCACAATTTAAATTCAATCCACTTAAAAAGTTAAAAGTTCCATATGAAAATGGAAAACTTGTTTTGGAAATGCAAAAAGAGGACTTTATAGGAGCTTTAAAATTTATATTTAGTTTTGAGTTTACAAAAAAAACAGTTATTAGTTTTAGAGATGAAAAAATAATAATTTTGCCAGGAGAAAAAATAGAATTGTTAAATAATAGAGCTTATGATATGAATATATTTAAGAAATTTTTTATTGAGCATGATTTTAAATGTGTTGCAGAAGAAAGTAAGGGGCGTAGAGGACAAATATTACTTATGAAAAAATAATTTTATATTTATTTTTGTAAAGCGGTTATTGGATCTAATCCAGCCGCTTTTTTTGCTGGAAAAACTCCAAAAATTAATCCACAAGAAACTGCAAATCCTATTGATGTTAAAAATCCCTCAATAGGTATTGCTAATCGCCAGTCAATTCCAAATTTATTTGCAATAAGCGCTATTAAGGCAGATAATCCTATTCCAAAAATTATTCCAATTATTGCGCCAAAGATAGATATTATAGTAGCTTCCATAAGAAATTGCCACATTATGTCAAGATATTTTGCACCGACTGCTTTTCTAAGTCCTATTTCAAATGTTCTTTCACTTACAACAACATACATTATATTCATGATTCCAACTCCTGCAACTATAAGAGAAACAGCTACAATTGCAAGAAGTAATATTGTAATATATTTTGTGATAGAATTTAATGTGTTCATCATTTCTTCCATTGTGACAACAGCAAAATCATCTAGTGCAGGAATATCTTCAGGATTATCTATGTTATGATTTTCTCTTAATATTAATTTTATTTGTTGTGCGGTGTCATCCGTTAATTTTACATTATTTAATTCATGTATCATATACATAAGATAATCAATTCCCAAAACCTTTTTTTGAATAGTTCTAATAGGTATATAGGCATAATTATCAAAATCCATTCCCATCATTGCACCTCTTTCTTTCATTATTCCTATTACTCTATATTTTGTTTTTCCGAGTGTTATAAAATTTTCAACAGCAGGAGAGTCGTTAAATAGATCTTGTTTTATTTTAGATCCTAATACAATAACTTTTGCAAGTGACTTGTCTTCCGCATCACTAAAAAATCTTCCCTCTTTTATCTCACTTTTATCTATATCTATAAAAGAAGCATTTACACCCATTAGAAATATTTTTTTTCTTTTATTTTCATAAGATGCAAGTTCTTGACCCATTATGGCACCATATCCAGATTTTATATTTGGTAGTTTTTCTATATCTTCAACATCTTTTAATGTCATTGTTGTTATTTGAATGCCTTGAGCCATTCCAGTTGCTGAGCCAGTGTTTTGGGATACCTCACTTTTGTTTTTATCTGTAGGTATTCTTATTTCAGTTTCTATTATATTTGTTCCAAAAGATTCTATTTGACCAGTTATGAGACCTCTAATACCTTCGCCAGCAGAAAAAACTACAATAATACTTGATACTCCAATTACCATACCTAAAACAGTCAAAATAGTTCTGCTTTTATTATGTATCATTGAATTAATAGCGAGTTGTATAGAGTTTTTTATTGTCATTATTCGTATCTTAACGCTTCTATTGGATTAAGTTTGCTAGCTTTTTTGGCTGGGTATATTCCAAATATCAATCCAATGGATGTTGAAACAACAAGGCCCATAATTATAGAATATGCTGATATATGAAATCCCCAATTATATTTTAATAAATTCATTATTACACTTATTAAAAATGATACAAGTATTCCAAAAATAATTCCTATTGTTCCACCAATAAGAGTTAAAAATGTTGATTCTATTAAAAATTGTGTAAGTATATTTTTGTTATTTGCACCAAGTGCTTTTCTAAGACCTAGTTCATTTGTTCTTTCACTTACATTTACAAGCATTATATTCATAATTCCAATTCCACCAACAACGAGAGATATAGCTGCCATTGCTGCTAAGAAAAATTTTAAAGCATTTGTAATAGTTGTTACAATATCCATTGCTTCAGCAGCACTTCTAACGCTAAAGTCATCATTTTCTCCACTAGAATCTTTTATAGAATGTCTTTCTCTTAATGTTTTTTCGGCATCTATTATAGCAAGAGGTACATTTTTTTCATAATCTACTTTTGCTCTTATAATTCCAACATGATTTACACCCAGAATTAATTTTTGCATTGTTTTTATAGGAACAAATACTCTACCGTCAAAACTTTGAAATCCTACATTTCCTTTTTCTTTCATTATACCTATAACTTCAAATACTTGTTTTTTGATTTTGATTTTTTGTCCTATAGCTTCTGAATTTCCAAAAAGATCCTTTTTTATTTGACTTCCTAGAACAGCAACCTTTGCTAAATTTGTTTCTTCACTTTCTGTAAAGAATCTTCCAAATTCCATTTCAGCATCAGAAACATATAAATGGTCAACGTTTGTACCACTTATATCTGTGTTTATACTGTTTGATTTCCAACCTACATTTACACTACCATTTGAATATGCTGCAACAGAGATTATGTTTTGAGAATTCTTTTTTTCTAAGAGAGCTTTTGCGTCTTCATATGTAAGAGTCGTAATGACTATTCCCATAACAGAAGCAGGTGGACCATTTTTTTCTGATTTTCCTGGCATTATACTTATAGAATCGGTTCCAAGACTTTTTATTTGCGAAAGAATCAAATCTTGTGCGCCATTTCCAATAGAAGTAATTACTATAACAGCAGAAACTCCAATTATTATTCCAAGCATAGTTAAGAAACTCCTAGCTTTATTGGCTAGAAGAGACATAATAGATATTTTTGCGGATTGTTTAACTAATTCAAACATGAATTTTATTTTATACCAATTTCATTTTTTGCTATTTTTTTATCTTTTACGGCATAATCTTCTACTATTTCTCCATCAATTATTTTTATTATTCTGTCTGCATGTTCTGCGGTAGATGTTTCATGTGTTACCAAAATTATTGTATGTCCCATGTTATTTAATTCTTGAAGTATTTCCATGATTTGTTTTCCAGATTTTGAATCCAAGTTTCCGGTTGGTTCATCAGCAAAAAGCACATCTGGATTATTGACAAGGGCACGAGCTATAGCTACTCTTTGTTTTTCTCCACCAGATATTTGATTTGTAAAATGATTTATTCTATGACTAAGTCCAACATCTTCTAGTATTTTTTTGGCTTTTGCTTCATGATTTTTTTTGTCTTTTGAATATATAAGAGGAAGCATTACATTTTCAAGTACAGTTGTTTTGGGCAACAAATGAAATGCCTGAAAAACAAATCCGATTTTTTCGTTTCTAAAATTGGCAAGTTCATTATCATTTAGTTTGGACACATCTTCTCCTTCAAATAAATATGTTCCACTTGTTTGTCTATCTAGTAAACCTAAAATATGCATTAGCGTTGATTTACCACTACCACTTGGACCCATAATTGAAACGAATTCGCCCTTTTCTATATTAAAAGAAACATCGCATAAAACTTTTGTAGTCGCTTCACCATTTTCATATTCTTTTGATATGTTTTTTATTGTTAGTAGCATTATTTTTTGTTTTCTGTTGATGAGGTTATTATTTGATCGTTTTCGTTTAATCCAGATATTACTTCTACCATTCCATTGTCTCCATAAATACCTGTTTTTATTGATATTTCTTTGGGTGAATTATTTTCAAGAATTTTTATAAATTGTCCATCTCCATTTCTGTCTATAATAGCACGTGATGGAATTATAAGTACATCATCTTTTTCTTTCGTTTTTATGATTACATTTGCAGTCATGCCGGGTTTAATATTTTCTTCTAGTTCGAGTGGTATATCAAACGCTATTTTTATTTTATAATATATAACATCTTGAATGACTGTTTCAGCTGGATTTATATCATAAACTATTCCATACAATTTTTGATCACTTGATAATGCATCAAGAGATATTTCTACTGAATCATCATTTTTTACCTTTATTATATCTGATTCAGAAATATCAACTTCTATTTCGAGTTTACCATCAGAGAGCATTTTTATAGCAGGTTGTGTTGATGAAAATTGCTCACCCTTTTTATATGCTACGTCTGTAATTATTCCATCTATAGGTGCTCTTATTATACTATTTTCAATTTGATTTCTGATAGACTCTATATTTGATTGGGCTTGTCTAACTTGAGCTTCATATAATGATACATCTTGATTTCTTGCTGGTGCTTTCAATTCTTCTAATTGTGCTTTTGCAAGTTGCCATGAACTATAGTATGAATCTACTTTTGATTGAGCATTTGTAATTTGTTGACTTCCAGAAATTGCTCCGTAATTATTTAATTCTGTATCATTTAAATTATCAAGTGCTGTTTGTGTAGAGGATAGTGCAGTACTAATAATTGTTTGTTGTGCGCTAACTGTAGATTTATGAGCATCCAGTTGTGTTTGTGTAAATGTACTAGATGTTATTGTATTTTCTAACATTCTATAGCCATCAAGGAGTGTATTAAATGTAGAATTGATAGAGGCAATTGTTTTATTTAGTGCTATTTTGATATCACTTCTGCTTTTTGTGCTCCTAGCTTTATTTATTGATATTTTTGTGTTTATTATTGAGTTTTTACTTGATTCATAGGATGTCTCTATTTTATATAAAGAGCCAGTTTCTTTTACTCCGAATAAATATTCTGCATCATCATCATCTAAAATTGTTTTTATATTATCAATTGCTATTTGAGCTTTTGAAATATTAGTATCCATTGATATTAGAGCATCTGTTTCTGCCTGAGATGATCCTTCGTTTACACTTGCTTTGATTTCCTCTAATTCATTAAGAGCTGATTTGTATTCTGTTTCTGCCTTGTCTACACTTACTTGTTTTACATTTATTGCATATGAAGTTGCTCCAGTTTTTAATTTATCCAAATTTGCTTTTGCAATATCTAGACTTGCATTTGCATCTTTTATCCTAATTGATAAATCTTTATAATCCAATTCTGCTAGGATTTGATCTGTAGTTACTTTGTCTCCAGTTTTAACATTGACTTTTGATATTTTGCCAATATTTTGAAAGTTTAGTTCTATTTCGTCGGCAGGTTTTATAGTTCCGGTTTCACTTACGGTTTGTATTAATTTGGATTTTTGTACAGCCTCTGTTGTATAAACAATTTTTGGCTTTTTCATAAATATTACCAAGACTACTATTGTCATAATTATAATAATAGTAAGAGATGTTAATATTATCTTTTTCTTTTTTGTCATAAAAATAATTATTTTATTAATTTTATTGTTTTATTATTTTGGTTGTTTGAAATAAAAAAATATTTGTAAAACTATATTTTCTCAGTTTTTATTTTATGTATTGTTTCTAGTTGTTTTGCAAGGTGTTTTTCTATTTTTGCTAGATTTTCCAATTTAGCAAAGACAAGCATTTCAGAATTCATTCCAAAGACGAGCATTTTTTCACCTTTTTTTATGTTTAATCTATTTCTTGCTTCTGATGGAATAACAATTTGCCCTTTTTCACCAAGGGTTGTTGTTCCATAAAATTGACCTTGTTTTTCTTCTTTTTGTTTTATCATATTGTAATTATAACATATTTAGTGATATCTTACAAGTAGGAAGTGTAGGAATAAAATTTGATATTTTATACTTTTGACAAATAAAAAAGAGGACAATGTCCTCTTGAAAGTTTTTGGGTTTTTTTGGCGGAACGGAAGGGACTCGAACCCTCGACCTCCTGCGTGACAGGCAGGCGTTCTAACCAACTGAACTACCGCTCCATCAAAAAAACCCAAATTTTCAAATACAAATGATTGATATAATTATGTCTTTTTTATAAAACTACTTGCCCCGCATACAATAATTTATTATAAAATAAATTGCGGGGAACTACCGCTCCATCAAAAAACCCAAAGTATAAGTTATTTTTTGATTTGTTTTATTATATTTTCAAATACTTCTGGATTATTCTCTGCTATGTCTGCAAGTACTTTTCTGTCTAAATCTATATTATTCTTTTTTAGTAAATCAATAAATCTACTGTATGATAATTCATACTGTCTTACTGCAGCATTTAATTTTGTTTGCCACAACCTTCTGAAGTCTCCTTTTTTCTTTCTTCTATCTCCTAAAGCATTTACTCCAGCTTTTTTTACAGCAGTTATAGCTTGTTTGATTTTTGATTTTCTACCCCAATGATACCCTTTTGCTAATTTTAATATGTTTTTTCTTTTCTTTACATGTATAACACCTCTTTTTACTCTTGGCATATATTTGTATAATTTTAAATTATTAAGGTGAAAAAATTATAAATATTTTTTCATATTTTTGCTAATAGATTTACTTAGGGACTTGTCTCTTCTTTTATTTCTTGTTTTATTTCCACTTTCTGTTGTATTGAAATGATCTTGTCCTTTTGCTCTTGCTATTATTTTTCCGCTTTTTGTAATTTTAACTCTTTTTGTTAGAGCTTTGAAAGTTTTTAATTTTCCCATATGTTTATTTAGATTTTATAATTATTGATATTTTTCCACCTAGTATTTTGAGTTCTTGTTCCATTACTATTTTATCTTTTATTTCTGATAATAATTTTTCCACTACTTCTTTTGCAAGATCTGTATGTTGTTTTTCTCTTCCTTTTAGATTTAATTCAACTCTTACTTTATGTTTTTGACCTAGAAATTTTTCTACCTGTTTCTTTTTTACATCCAAGTCATGTTGACCTATTTTAAATGATAATCTTATTATTTTTGTTAAAACTTTTTTTGGTGATACGCTTTTTTGTTTTTTTGATTTATCGTATTGAAATTGTCCATAGTCTAATATTTTGCAAACAGGGGGTTCTATATTAGGTGAAACTTCTACTAAATCTAATTCAGCATCTTGTGCCTTCGATATAGCATTTCTAATATCCATTAAACCTAATTGTTCGCCATTTTCTCCTATAACAAAAACTTGAAGAGCTTTTATTTGATAATTAGCTTTATATTTTTTTTCAAATTTATTCTTTTTGTATGGATTTTTTTTTCCTATATATTTGTGATTAACAAAATTATATGGTGGAGATGAGGGGTATTGCACCCCTGTCTACATATTATACAATTCTTTGTCTACAAGATTAGTTTATTTTATGTTCTTAGAATTAATTTTAAAATAAACAAAACATTAATTCCAAAGTCTATTTGTATTTTCATTTCACGTAATAGACAATTATGAAATATAACCTAATATTTTGACACCCTCTTTTCTTTATTAGGTATCAAGAGGGAGGATGGCTTAACTTTTTTGTTAAGCTGTTACTGCATTGAAGCTAAAACCTGTAAAAAGATTTTTTGCTTTTTCAGTTATTTTGTTGACAGTTGTTATGTCTGGTTTTTACAAGCACCACTTGTCTTGCTAAAGAGCTATATTAAGGTATGCATCAATTTTTGACATCCCCTTATTAAAAATAATTATACATTTGTATGTATAATTATGCAATAAGTATATCCCTAATTTGCTATTTTGTCAAATGATAAGTATTTTCATAATTATATAAACTATTGTATTTTAACTCAAATATTAATTTATATTTTTTATATAATTATAATTTTTTGTAGTTTTATTTTTTATTTGATTGATTGGATCTTATGCATATAGATTAATGTACTAAAAATAAATATTTGATTTTTTTGAAGTTATATATAATAGAGTAGACTAATAATATTTTTATATTTTTTACATTATAATAATTTTGGATTTAATTTATTTGGTATTTATTTTTTTATATATTTTATTTTTATTGTATTATATTTGTTTTAAAAAAGTTGGTTATAAAAAAACCAACTTTCTATTTCATAAAGTCCATATTTTTATACATTCAATTTATAGTCTCTTTGCATTTTTCTTTTTAGATCTTTGTTTTTTATATCATCCCTTTTGTCAAATTTTTTCTTACCCCTAGCTACACATATTTCAATTTTTATAAGTCCACCCTTTAAATATATTTTGTTTGGAATTATTGAGAATGTTTTTTGTTGAGAGTAAGATTTTAATTCTATTATTTCTTTTTTTGTAAGTAATAATTTTATAGTTCTGTTGAGTTTGTGTTTTATATTATTTAGATTAGATTTTTGATATAAGGCTATATTAAAATTGTATAGTATCGCCGTATCGGTTCCATCTATTTTTACATATGAGTCAGCATAATCTACTCTATTATTTTTAATAGATTTGACTTCATCACCGTATAAAATCATACCAGCTAAAAAAGTATCTCTGATTTCATATTGATATTCTATTTTTTTGTTTTTTGATATGAATTTTTCCATCTATTTATAATTCTTACTTTTATAATTTTAGTTTAGTTTAATATCAAAAATTAATCAATATTTTTATGTAATTCTGTGGATATCTTTTTTTATTATTTACAAAATTTAAAATCTTATCTTTTATAATAATTTATTAGAAAGATATTTATAATAGAGAGTGTATTATATATTATTTTTTATATTTGATTTTTGGCTTAAATAAGCTAAATTATGTATCGGATAATGTATTAAAAAAATATATCGGATAAAAATAAAATATATCGGTATTTATTATTGTATATATCGGATAAAGATTATATAATATTATATATACAATATAGGGTATAAAAATATAAAACAAAATTGGGATATGCTTGTCGATTCAAATAAAAAAAATAAAATAAATACGAATAATTATATTACTTTGACAGAGGCTACAGGGTATTGTTCATATTCCCAAGAATATTTGTCGCTACGTGCAAGACAGGGAAAATTGAAAGCTGTAAAAGTTGGTAGAAATTGGAAAACAAGAAAGGACTGGGTAGAGGAATATGAGAGAGAAAATTTTGTAGATGAGTTACAGCAAGAGATTGAAATTCAAGAAGATTATATTACTCTTTCAGAAGCTACAAAATATTGTTCATATTCCCAAGAATATTTGTCGCTACGTGCAAGACAGGGAAAATTGAAAGCTGTAAAAATTGATAAGGTTTGGAATACAACAAAAAAATGGATAGAGGAATATGAAACAGAAAACTTAGATTATGAAATCAAGTCTAATCCATTTATTTCCGAAAATGATTTGATAGATGTGAATACAAATTCTACAGGAAATGATTTATGTGTAAAAAATTATGTAAAGTATAGTCCAAATTTATTTGATGCATTTTTGACTCAAATTAATTTTTTTGATTTTTCGAAACTTAAAATTGATTTCAAAAATTTTATAGAATTATCTAGAAATATTTTTTCAGATTTTTATTCCTATCTTTCAAACAAAAATTTTACTTCAATATTTAGAGAAAAAAGAATTCCTAAATTTGAGTCCACAAATAAATATTCCTTAGACCAGGTTTTGAGATCTGCAAACTTTTCTATTGCAATAATTTTGTTATTCTTAATCGCAAAAACTATTTCTCCTTTTGCGATAAATTTTTATGAAGCAAATGCTAAGTTAATAAAAAAACCTTTATCGATAGCTATGGATAAATTGCTTGGTTCTTATAAAAATAATCTAGACAATGTTTTTGTAGAGTTGAATTCTTTTAATAAAAATTTATTAGATAATTATAAAAATATTCCAGAGAATATTTCAATCGCCAAAGTAATTTTTGAAAATAATATTTTGAGTTATAAAAATAATTTTGTAGATTCCAATGCCATATCTGAAGAAATTAATTTTTCTAAAATAATTTTGGTAAATAAGGGATTGTTATCTTATAATAATTTTTTTGTACCAAGCATAGAAAAAAATATAAAAAATTCGAAAACAAAAGTTTTGGGTGTAAGTGAATCAGTATTTGATTCGAGTAATAATTTTTCACAGGAGATAAAGTCAGATGTTGTTACTAGAAAAGTTTCAAAATTTTTATTTACTTTAAATAATTATAGAAATTTACCTAAAGAGATTTCAAAGAGAATTGCAATTAAATCGGAGGATTCAAATTTAGCTTTTTGGAAAAATGTTTTAGGAGCTGTAAAAGATGTATTGGGTATAGGAGATACTCAATATGTTTATAATTTTTCAAATAATAAAAATAATCAAGAATCATTGTCAGCTTCTAATTCCAATGTAACTCAAAATTATTATATAAATAAAACAGGTGAAATTATAAAAGTGGAAACAATAAAAATTGTTGAGCAAAATGGTATAAGGGGAGAAAAAGGTGTTAAGGGTGATAAGGGTGATCAAGGAGTAGCTGGAGAAAAAGGAGATATTGGTGAAACAGGTCCTAGGGGATTGGCTGGATCTGGAGGTGGATCTACTACAATAGTTCAGGGCGGGGATGCATATTTGAATGAAAATAATCGTTGGACAGGTACAAACAATTTTATATCCCAAGTTTTGGTTACAGATCTTGGAGTTGCTCGTTATTTGAGTACTGCAAATTTGTCTGTTGCTGATTCTTTATCTGTTCAGAGTATTGAAGATGGTGGAATAACTGTAAATGGAAATACTGCATTTAATGCCTCTGTTGTTTTTAATGATTTGGTAAATTTTAACTCTGGAATTAATCTATCAGGTAATTTAAGTGTTGGAGATATTAATTCTACAGGTACTTCAACACTTACAGATTTAATAGTTTTAGGAAATTCAGATTTTTCAAATTTATTAGCAGATAATTTAACAATTTATAATCTTAGTATATTAGCTACAACAACAGTTACAAACCTTAGCGTGAGTGATGGTGTTAATATTGCTTCAGGCATACCTATGACTACTACGAGTACACTTTATAATATAGGTGGTACATTGTATTGGGATGGTGAACCTGTTGGCTCTAGTGGAGTTGCTTCATCATCTGAGATAACTGGAGATTTTGAAGTTCATGGTGTATCAACACTTGCCACAACAACAATTGCAGAACTTACATTTGCAAATGCAACAGGAACAAATTTATATATATCAAATTTAATTAATACACCTAGTGGTAATTCGAACAATTGGAACACTGCATACAATTGGGGTGATCATTCAAGTGTAGGATATCTAACAGTAGAGTCAGATCCAATATGGAACTCTGCATCAACAAGTTTAACAGTTTCAAATTTTGCATCATCAAACATTTCAC
>JAQUXC010000008.1:49725-51219 GCA_028692545.1 Patescibacteria group bacterium
CTTCTCATTAGATGGTCTCTATTCAATTCCACTTACTGCATCATCAACATACTGGACAACATATTCAGACATAGTAAGTCTAAATTATTCAAACTGGAACACTGCATACAATTGGGGTGATCATTCAAGTGTAGGATATCTAACAGTAGAGTCAGATCCAATATGGAACTCTGCATCAACAAGTTTAACAGTTTCAAATTTTGCATCATCAAACATTTCACAATGGACTAATGATGCAGGATATATTACATCAGCATATGCAACGAGCACATTAGCAAATTATTTAACATTACCAGATTGGTATGCTACTACAACTGATGGATTAGATGAAGGATTAGTAAATCAATATTTCACAGAAGCAAGATCAAGACAATCTATTTCAGAAACAATACAAGGATTAACATACAATAGTGGAACAGGTGTCTTCTCATTAGATGGTCTCTATTCAATTCCACTTACTGCATCATCAACATACTGGACAACATATTCAGACATAGTAAGTCTAAATTATTCAAACTGGAACACTGCATACAATTGGGGTGATCATTCATTAGAAGGATATGCACTTTTATCGGGATCTTCCTTTACGGGTGATATATCAGTTGGAGGATTTGCAACAATAACATCGTTAGGGGTAGCAACATTTTCTACTACAACAATTATAAATGGATTAGCTGTTGATACAGATACATTATTTGTAGATAGTATAAATAATAGAGTAGGTATTGGAACAACAACGCCTAGATTTGCACTTGATGTAGATGGAACAATAAATGCAACTAATTTATATGTAAATGGTTCACCATATATTGGTTCTCAATGGATTACAACTAGTACTGGCATTTATTATAGTTCTGGTAGTGTTGGTATTGGTACAAATTCTCTATCATCTACTTATGCATTTGATTTGTTTGGAAATATGCAAATAGCTGGAAATTTAATTCCTGAAATGACGGGTGCTACTGGTTATGTGTCAACTAGAAAAATAGGAGATGCTACTCACCAGTTTAGTGAAATTTGGACAGACGAATTATATTTGGGTCCTCATTCATTATATGTTGATGGAATACAAGTTATTTCAAGTGATCAAAGTATAATGAATTTTACAGCAGACTATGATCAGTCTGTTAGAGTAAAAACATTTGGAGGAGGTAATACATTGTTGGAGTCAGAAAGTATGGTTAGGCTAACAGCCACATCTGGAATTAGATTAAATGTTCCAAGTACTGGGGATGGAAATATAAGTTTAGAAAATAATTCTGTTGGTGGAGATGTAATCTTAACGGCAAATGGTGATACAAATAGTTCTAATATTTTATTGACAGCAAATCAAAAAATTGGATTGTATGCACCAACAATAGAAATTACAGGAAATATTAATCCAGGATTTACAACTGGATCAATAGTATTCCAAGGTGCATCAGGACTTACACAAGATAACGGAAATCTATTCTATGATGATGTATTAGATATGTTATCAATAGGTCATAGAGC
>JAQUXC010000009.1 GCA_028692545.1 Patescibacteria group bacterium
ATTACTCCCGTTGTATATGAATTTGTAATAGTACCAAGATAATTTGCCCCTGCTAATCCACCAATACCCCAAGCATAATCATCGTAAGTTGATGTTATGTTGATATTTTCTAAGCCAATATTTGTAAGATTAGACATTTCACCAGCACATCCAAAAAATCCAATATACTCATCTAAATCAGTGTTTATATAAAGATTTGATATTATATATCCATTTCCATCAAAATTTCCCATAAATTTATTATCATAATCTCCAATAGGAAGCCAACCAGTTCCTGTTGTCATGGCAGATTTGAAGTCTAATACTGTATCATATCCATCTATGAGAGTTTCATCATAACTATCTATATCATTGAAATCTAAATTAGCAACAAGATCATAATCATAATCTAAATTGTTTCTTATTTTATATAATTCTTGAATACTAGATATACCATTAAAAGTAAATGAAATAATATTTGATTTTGTTTGTAACTGAACTTCATCTTTTTCAAATACTGCTGTTATATAATACTCATAACTATAACCACTTTCTATACTACCTACATATTGAATAGATGTTGTGGCTGTTTCTATTTTTATATCATTTTCATATATATCATATCCTACAAGTGTATAACCACTTGGAACTGTTACTGCACTCCAGTCTAATGTTACGTAGTAATTTGTATCTATACTTGAAATAGTTTTTGTTAATCTTGGAATAGTATTTAGATAATTATATATATAAATACTATCTTGTATTTGTAGATATGGATAACTTACTCCTTCATCTATACTCCAAGTATCTGTAAAATCCCAATCTACAAATATATCAATATCAGTCATTTCTAATGTTGTTCTTGGTTCTCCTCTTCCGTCATAATCTGATTGACCTGATGTTTCACTATTATAATAAGATGATTCTACTGTATCATAATTAATTCCCACTAATCCACCGATATCGCTTGATCCCGTTACAAATCCTGTGGCATAAGAGTTTGAGATGGTGTCACTATTCCTTCCAACCAATCCACCAATATGATACGTTCCACTTACACTACCCGTGGAATATGAGTTTAAAATGGTACCAAAATTCCCCCCTACTAATCCTCCAACTTGATAACTTCCATTACCTCCACTTACACTGCCTGTGGAATATGAGTTTAAAATTGTACCACCATCGTTATATCCTACTAATCCTCCAACCGACCAACTGCTATCACCTCCACTTACACTGCCTGTGGAATATGAGTTTAAAATTGTACTACCATCGTTATATCCTACTAATCCACCGACAAAATTATGTCCAGTGACATTAACATCTTCTAATACTATATTTATTAATATTGCATCACTGTTTGTAACTCCAAATAATCCTATATAATCAGTTTCTGGTCTATTAATAAATAAATTTGATATTGTATATCCATTACCATCAAATGTTCCTGTAAATTTTGCTGCATTAGTTCCAATAGAAAACCAACCAGTTTCATTTGTCATTGCTACTTGAAAATCTTCTACTGTTTCATATCCAGTTGTTGAAGTGGTTGAATCATAACTAGAAAAATCATTAAAATCTAGATTTGCATCTAATATATAATATTCATCTGGATAGTTTCTTATATTATATAGATCTTGAATACTATCTATTAAAATAGGAATAATTTCTACAGATTTCATTACTGTTACTTTATAACTATTTCCATAATCTCTATATACAACATATGGAGTTCCTGTAGCATCAATAGCAATGGAGGTATAATATGCCTCTCCTTCTGAGAATCCAGCTTTGTTTACAGTAACCCAGCTTGAACCATCAAATTTTTTTACTACGGCCTTGCCACCATCTTGATATACAACATATGGAATTCCTGTAGCATCAATAGCAATAGAAGTATAGCTCGCAATTCCGACTGAGAATCCTGGCTCACCTACAGTAACCCAGCTTGAACCATCAAATTTTTTTACTACGGCTTTATTACTAATTCCACCATCACGATACACAACATATGGAATTCCTGTAGCATCAATAGCAATTGAAGTATAAGCTGTCGCTCCTGCTGAAAATCCTGCTGTGCCTACAGTAACCCAGCTTGAACCATTAAATTTTTTTACTGTTGTTTTATTACTATTTCCACTATCACTATAAACAACATATGGGGTGCCGGTAGCATCAATACTAATAGAAGTATAATCTGATTTTTCGGCTAAGTATGTGCCTACAGTAACCCAGCTTGAACCATTAAATTTTTTTACTATAACACCATCTCTACCAACTATCTCTTCTTGTAAAACATCTTTATATACAATATATGGTGTGCCAGTAGCATCAATAGCTAAAGATGTGTAATATGCTTTTCTAAATGTAGATCCAGCCGTACCTACAGTAACCCAGCTTGAACCATCAAATTTTTTTACTACAGCTTTACTACTGTTTCCATAATCTTGATACACAACATATGGAGTTCCTGTAGCATCAATAACAATGGAGGTATAATCTGCTTGTCCGGCTGAAAATCCAGCCGTACCTACAGTAACCCAGCTTGAACCATCAAATTTTTTTACTACAGCCTTATTACTAATTCCACCATCACGATACACAACATATGGAGTTCCTGTAGCATCAATAGCAATGGAGGTATAATATGCCCCTCCTGCTGAGAATCCTGGTTCACCTACATTTTGCCAAGCCTGTATAGCAAAAGATGTTTTTATGCCTACTACGAAAAATATAAATACCGCAAAGAAAAATATAAAATATTTTTTTAGTTTTTTCATATTAATATTTAAGTTAATTTTATATTATCATTATATCACAAAATTATGAGGGGGGGGGAATAAATTAATAGGGCGCCGAGTCGAATGACTCGACGCCCTAAATAAATGTATTTAAATATATATCCCAACAAAAAATACTAATTTTTATATTTATAGTCTTTTTTAAATAATGCCATTAAATAAAAATCGTGGTATTTATTTTTATACATCATTTCTTCAATCATTTTTCCTTCAATTTTGAAGCCCAATTTCTTATATAATTTAATAGCAAATTTATTTTCCCTGACAACTCCTAAATTTATTTTATGTAACTTTAATTTATTAAATCCATAATTAATCAACCAATCCATAACTATTTTACCAATCCCCTTTCCTCTATAGTCATCTTCACCAATCATAATAAATAAATCACAATTCTTGTTTATTTTATTAATATTTGACAAGCCCATAAAACCTATGGGTTTTTTGTTATCTAAAATTGTAAAAAACTTCTTATTTTTATCTTTTTTATAATTATCAAACCATTCTTTTTCTTTTTTTAGTGTTGTTTTTTTGTTTAATTCTCTACCGATAAAAATATTAGCATCAACATTATTAAGCCATTTTACACGAAATGGAATATCAGTCTTTTGATGCGATCTAATTGTGATCATATTTTAAATTTAAATAATAATATTAAAATATTTAATCCACTTGGATAATAACTACGAGACCTCTCCGTTGCGGTCTCCTCGAGTCTGAGCGACCTCGGAGTCGAAGACGAGGTGACTCCTAAATTCCACAAAATTTAATGATAAAATATTTTATTTGCAATGTTTATCAAGAGCAACATTTACGAGCATATCTGCATCTTGATTTTTTTCTCGCCTTACATGAGTAAATGTAATTTTTTTGAAACCCAAGCTCAAATTCCATACTTTTACAAAAAGCACTCCAAGATCTTTGTCTTTTACTCTATATTCTTTTTTCAATTGTTTTACTACCAATTCACTATCTAAAAAACATTCCAAGGTATCTAATTTGTGTTTTTTTGCCAATTCTAAACCTGTTAATAAGGCCCTGTATTCTGCTTGATTATTTGTAGTATTTCCAATATATTCTGAAAAATTAGCAATTATTTTGTCGTCTTTATACAAAACTCCACCAATTCCTGCTGGCCCTGGATTTCCTCGTGATCCACCATCTGTAAATAATTTATACATAATTATGCATTAATTTTTAAATCAACAATATAAAGCTCCAGACTTCTATTTCCATTCCACTCATTTATATCTATTTCAAATATAATATCTATACTATTTCCCACTTCTAATCCTGAAAATTTATTTACCATACTAAAACCAACTGCTTTTTTGATAATTTTATCTTTTTCCAAGGTAATTTTTAAATGAGTTTTGTCTTTTCCTAAATATTGAATTTCTTTTACAATACAATTTTCTGTTAAAAATTTTGGTCTATTATTTTCCATACCATATGGTTCAAACTTTTCTAAATAATCCCAAAGTTTCCAATCTATTTCAGAAAAATTTATTTTTGTATCTATATAAAAAGATGGACTAAGCTCTAGACCATCCAATTTTTTGTCTAATTCACCTTGAATAATATTTTTTACATGTTCTATATTTTCTTCTTTTATAGAAAATCCTGCTGCTGATTTGTGTCCACCAAAACGTATCAATTTATCACTAAATTTTGTGATAATCTCCATAAGATCCACTTCATCTATACCACGACATGAACAAACACAATTTTCCCCATCATAACCCAAAACAAAAACTGGTCTATAATATTCTTGAGATAATTTTCCTGCTACAAGTCCTATTATTCCCAAATTCCAATCTTTATTAAAAACCCATATATATCTTGTATTTTCATCCACATAATCAATTTGAGATTTTGCTTCTGATACTGTTTTACTTGTCACATCTTGACGTTTTGTATTGCTAATATTTAACTCTCTTGATATTTCTATTGCAGTTTCTAAATTATTTGTTTTTAATAATTCAAATGCAGTATTTGCGTGACCCATACGACCCGCAGCATTTAATCTTGGTCCTATTTGAAAACCAATAGTATAACTATTAATACGCTCTACATTTGTTCCTGATATTTCATACAACTGTTGCAATCCTAATCTCTTTGTTTGGGGCAAAACCAAAAGTCCATATTTTACAAGAGTTCTATTTTCTCCTACAAGTGGCACCATATCTGTAATACTTCCTATTGCAACAAGATCTAAAAGCCATTTAGCTTTTCTGTGTATTTCATCATCAGACAAATGACACAAATCACTCTTTAATATTCCACATGCTAATTTGTAAGCAATTCCTACTCCTGCAAGATTTTTGCATGGATATTTTTCTCTCTTTAGCCCTGCATGAATTATAGCGTATGCTTTTGGAAGTTTTTCTGGTTCTTTGTGATGATCTGTTATTATTACATCTACATTGTGTTTATTAAATTCACTTACTTCTTGAAAATTACTTATCCCACAATCACAAGTAATTACTAAATTATATTTATTCTTTATAATTTCCCCTACTGAATCCATATTAAGTCCATACCCTTCCGTTTCTCTTGACGGAATATACACTTCTGCTTTTATTCCAATAAAATCCAAAATATCCACCAAAAGCACAGAACTAGTAACTCCATCTGCATCATAATCACCATACACAAGTACATTTTCTTTGTTTTTCAAAGCCTGATAAATTCTATTTATAGCGCTCTTCATATCAGAAAGGATATATGGATCATAAATATCACCAATATAATCAGCATTAAAAAACTCATCTATTTTTTCTTGAGTGTTTATATTTCTGTTATATAGTAATTGAAGAATAGTTTGATTTATATCCGGAAATTTTGAAAATTCTTCATCATTAATTTTTGATAATATTTTCCACTTTTTTGACATAATATTATTGTAAGTTAAAAAGATAAAATGTGCAAAATTTTAAAAAAACAAAGTCCTTTGACCCTGTTTTTAAAAAATCTGAAACCTGAAAGCTTAAACCTTAAATCTACTCTCCTATCTTAATTGCTCCATCAGGACAAATTCTTTCACATATTTTGCACTGTATACATTCGTCAATATTGCATTCTATTACTTCATTTCCATAAACTCCTTTTCTTTTATCTGTAAGACTAAGACATTTTTTTGGACAAAATTCTATACAAAGACTACATCCTTTACAATATTTTTCATGATTTATAAAAGTTTTTTTATCTTTTTGTGTTTTATACATTTTTTTATTTTGTTAATTCTACTATTATAATACTTCTATCTGAATCAAGTCTTACTTTTATAGAATTTTTGAGTGGTAAAAGTTCTATTACTTCAGCTAATCCATGTTTTGTTTTGAATTTTTCTCCTATCTCGGGCATATCTTTCAAAATTTCTTGATAAAGATCTTCCTCGTATGCAAGACAACACTTAAGTCTTCCACACATACCTGATAATTTATCAAGTCCACGATGAGCTACTTGTTGATCTCTTGCAAAACCAGTATTTATACTTTCCAATTTTTTCAAAAATCTTTTACAACATAATACTTGTCCACAATCACCTATGTCACCACAAAACTTTGCCTCATCCCTTACACCCAATTGATATAATCTAATTTTTCTTTTATATTTTTTTGATAAAACTTTTACCAATTCTCTAAAATCTACCCTTCCATCTGATATAAAAGATATTATCATCATTTTATCATCATATGATATATGAATATCTGATAACTTCATATCCAATTCATATTTTTTTGCCAATAATTTTATTTCTTTTAATATTTTTTTTACATTTGAATTGTTTTTTTTCACAACATTCAAATCATCTTCTGTTGCTATATGTATTATAGGTTTTATACTATTATCATCTTCAACATCTTTTATTTCAGAGACCTCTCCAATATCAATACCGATAATAGTTTCTACCAAAACCTTATCTCCTATTTTAAGATCTAAATCATTATTATGTTCATCTTTTGATAGAAAATAATAAGGAGTATCCCAAGCTGTAAATTTTACACTTATAATTTTCATAAATTAATTTACTAATGTCCCAATATTAGCTCCGTTTATAACTTTTATTAAATTATCCTTTTCAAATTTTATAACTCTAATTAAAACTTTATTGTCCATAGCAAGTGCAAAAGCTGTCATATCCATTATTGCGATACTATTTAGAAGTGCATCTTTATAACTAAGTTTTGAAAATTTCTTTGCGTCTTTGTATTTTTCCGGATCTTTATCATACACTCCATCAACTTGGGTTGTTTTTATTACTATATCAGCACCAAGTTCGAGTGATTTCAAAATAGCAGATGTATCTGTTGTAAAAAATGGATTACCAGTTCCACCTGCAAATATAAGAACATTTCCATTTTCCCAAACATCCAAAGCTTTTTTGTTTGAGTATGCATCTACAATACCAGAAATCTCAACATTTGAAAATATATTGTTTTGTACACCAATTTTTGTCAAATATCCTGATAAACAGATACTATTTAAAACAGTAGCAATCATACCCATATTGTCCGATTCAACTCTAGAAAGTTCATTATTTTTTATCATTCTAGCTCTAAATATATTACCAGCTCCTATTACTATAGCTACTCTTGTTTTTGATTTATATACCTTCTTTATTTCCTCACCAACTTCTTTTATTTTTTTAAAATCAAAACCAAAACCATCAGAAGAAGATAATGTTTCACCTGATAATTTGATAATAACTTTTTTATATTTCATAGAATAATGATTTAAGAAATTAAAAACCTAATTTCATTATACTACAGACAAGTATTCTTTCAAAAAATTACAAACTATATCTCTTGTATTTTTCAATAACAATATTTTCTCCAGCACCTTTCAATAAATTTTCTATACTAATCTTATCATCTTTTACAAATGCTTGTTTGATAAGACAATTATCTTTGTAAAATTTCTCTACTTTTCCTTTTAGTATATTTTCTATTAAGTTTTCTGGTTTACCTTCTGTTTTTAATTGCTCTTTATATATTTCTTTTTCTTTTTCTATTATCTCTAATGGAACATCTTCTGGACGTAAATATTCAGGATTCATAGCTGCTATATGCATAGCGATGTCTTTTGCTAATTCTTCAGTTCCAGATGACAAAGAAACTATAGAAGCAATTTTTCTATTTGAATGTAAGTAAAATCCCAAAACATTTTCTTCAAAAAGATCAAAAAATCCTAATTTTAAATTTTCACCTATTCTCACTATAAGTTCGTTTTGAATTTTTTCGTTTGCAAAATTTTCAAAATCATCTTTTCCATTCTCAAGTAAATGTTTTGCAAATTCACCTACAACTGATATAAAATTTTCATTTCTTGCAACAAAATCTGTTTCACAATTCAAAGCGACTATTGCTATTTTATTATCCAGTTTTTCTATAGCAATAACACCTTCTTTTGCATCCCTATCTGATTTTTTTGTAGCTATTTTTTCACCTTTTTTTCTAAGTATTTCTACAGCTTTTTCCATATCATCACCACTTTCTTCAAGTGCTTTTTGGCAATCCATCATTCCTGCTCCAGTTAGCTCTCTTAATTCCTTTATTTGTTTTAAGTCTGTCATATTTTTTATTTTAAAAATAAACTAAATAATTAAATTGATAAGTAAATCAATTATCTCTTGAAATAGAAAATTTTTATTTATATTAAGATTATTTTGATTTACTTCCTTCAATAATTGCCTCTGTAATAATATCAGTTACAAGCTGTATTGTATTTACAGAATCATCATTTGCTGGTATTGGATAATCCACTAACTCTGGATTTACGTTTGTATCAACTATTGCAATAACTGGAATTCCTTTTTTTATAGCTTCTTGTATAGCAGTATCTTCATCTTTTATATCTATTGCAAATATAGCATCTGGTAATTTTTCCATATTTCTCATACCTTCAGCTATTTCTTTTAATTTTACAATTTCTCTGCTTACCATTAACTTTTCTTTTTTTGTATGATTACTATATGTTCCTGCTTCGGTGTCCTCTTCTAATTGCTTCATTTTCTTTGGAAGTCTATTTATGTTTTCAAAATTTGTAAATGTACCACCAAGCCATCTTGAAACAATATATGGCATATTACATTTTTCTGCGGATTCTTTGATTATTGATTTGGCTTGTCTTTTTGTACCTACAAAAAGTATTTTTCCACCATTTGCAGATATTTTTTTTGCAAAATTGCTAGCTGATTCTAATGCTGTAATAGTTTTTTCCAAATCTATAACATGAACACCACCTTTTATACCAAAAATATATTTATCCATTTTAGGGTATCTTTTTGATGTTTTGTGTCCAAAATGTGCTCCACTTTTTAACAAATCTAGTATTGATACTGTTTTCATATTTTACTTTAAAAAATAATTAATTAAACAAATAGCATTATTCATGCTTAAAAGTGTTTAAATATTAACATAATAAATAAAATTTTGCAATATGTAGAATATCACAAAATCACTAAAAAGACTTAACTATTACCCAATTAACCTATCCCACAAAACAAGATCCCGCAACAATTATAAATTATCATATTTGCCTCACCCCCATCCCCTCTCCATCTTTCGACTTCGCTCAAGATAGAGAGGGATGATTGCTTTGATATATAATCTAAGCTTCTCCCCTCTCCATTATAAATGGAGAGGGGTTGCTCGCCTTGGCATAGCTTTAGCGTAGCCAGGGGGGTGAGGTTATTTTATATTTCTATTCAACATCCTCACCTATCGTATAATCCCCAAACAATTCATCTGGTAAATCATGAACTAGTTTATTCCATTCTAATCCATATAATCTAATAGCAACATCTTCTGTCTTTATCCATCTTATAGTTCCATTACTTCCTACTAGATATACTTTAGCTACTGTTGGTATTTTAAATAGTATACCAGCATTGTATGGAACATTCTTTCCTAGTGTATAAGTAGCTAGTTCTTCTTTGGTTATTGTAGTTACAAATGAAAAATCATTATCAAAGTATGAATACCATATCTTCTCATTTGAATATGCATGTCTAATATTGTCAGTATCTACAAAGTACACTGTACTAGTATCCTCTGTCTTTACCCACTTACCTGTTTTCCATATTTTGTTTATTTCTGTTTCATTAATTTCTTCATTTTCATTGTTTTCTTCATTATCATTAGTATCTTGTTCTTCATTATCATTATTTTGATTATCATCTGTATTGTTGTTTGTATCATTATTCCATCCTCCACCTGTTGATCCAGTTGATGGTCTTGCTATCACATTTACTACTCTTGTAGAAGTACTTGTATTAGTAGCAGTGTCACTTACTACATATGTGACAGTATATGATCCTATAGTATTTATATCTACATTACTAGTTGTTACTATATCATTTGTTATATCTCCATCTACTGCATCTGTAGCTGTAGCTCCTTCATCATAATAACTATCTCCTTTGTATATTGATAATGGATTTGATCCTAGAATGGTGATGACTGGTGATGTGTTATCAAATATTATTGTATCCGTAGATGTTGCTGAAATATTTCCAGCTTCATCTTTTATTTTAAAATAAACAGTATTAACACCACTTGTTCCTAATATTTCCCATGTACTAGTAGAATTAGCATAATCTATCCATCCAGTACTTGTTGTAAATGATTCATAGTTTGATATCATCATCTGCATTGATGTAATAGCTGAATAATTATCACTTGCAGTAAATGTTAATGTTACTGTTGTTGAATTTGTAGATATATCTCCTGAATCAATTAAAATAGTTGATGTGGGTTGTATTATATCTGCATAATAATTATATGGATAACTACTATTTACAATTCCTGTTGTATCATGATACCAAATAGTATCAAAATTCCATCCTACATAAGTAGTAGTACTTGTTTCATCATATGGATATGTCATTTCTAGTGTAGTTCTAGGAGTACCTCTTCCGTCATTATCTGATTGACCTGATGTTTGTGAGTTGTAGTAGGAGTTGGTGATTGTGCCATAATTAGCTCCAGACAATCCTCCTACAGTAAGCTCTGTTCCAGTTACACTTCCTGTAGAATAGGAGTTTGAAATTGTTACATAATTAGCCCCTACCAATCCACCGACATAATCACCTGTTCCTGTTACATCTCCTGTAGAATAGGAGTCTGAAATTGTTGTATAATTATCTCCTACCAATCCACCGACATGATTTCCTGTTCCTGTTACATCTCCTGTAGAATAGGAGTTTGAAATTGTTGTATAATTATCTCCTACCAATCCACCGACATGATTTCCTGTTCCGATTACACTTCCTGTGGAATATGAGTTTGTTATTGTTGCACCACTATTTCGCCCAACTAATCCACCGGCATTGCTTCCTCCATCTACACTTCCTGTGGAATATGAGTTTGTTATTGTTCCACCAGTAACATATCCTATCAACCCACCGACATAGTCTCCTGTTCCTGTTACATCTCCTGTAGAATATGAGTCTAATATTGTTCCACCAGCAATATATCCTATCAACCCACCGACTTTAGAAGATCCACTTACACTTCCTGTGGAATATGAGTTTGTTATTGTACTATCATTATATCCAGCCAATCCACCAACATTGCTTCCTCCATCTACACTTCCTGTGGAATATGAGTTTGTTATTGTTCTCGCGTTAAATCCAACCAATCCACCGACAACATCTCCTGTTCCACTTACGCTTCCGGTGAAATATGAATTTGTTATTGTTTCATAATTATCTCCAACCAATCCACCGACATTGCTTCCCCCATTCACATTTCCTGTGGAATATGAGTTTGTTATTGTTGCAACATTTTGTCCAACCAATCCACCGACAACATCTCCTGTTCCACTTACGCTTCCGGTGAAATATGAATTTGTTATTGTTCCCGCGTTAAATCCAACCAATCCACCGACAACATCTCCTGTTCCACTTACGCTTCCGGTGAAATATGAATTTGTTATTGTTCCACCATTATTTTGTCCAACCAATCCACCGACTTGAGAAGATCCACTTACACTTCCAGTGAAATATGAATTTGTTATTGTTGCACCAGTATCAAGTCCAACCAATCCACCGACATACATTGTTCCAGTTATATCAACATCTTCCAGTAATATATCTATTAATATTCCATTACTCTCTGTATATCCAAATAATCCTATAAAACTCGTTGCTGGCCTATTAATAAACAGGTTTGATATTATATAACTGTTTCCATCAAAATTTCCTATAAATGGTGCTGTACTTGTTCCTATTGGATTCCATCCTGTTCCACTTGTCATTGCATTTTTAAAGTCTAATACTAAATCATATCCATCTATTAAAGTTTCATCATAACTATCTATATCATTGAAATCTAGATCTACGCCCAATTCATAATTACCAGATAAATCATCTCTTACATTGTATAAATCTTGAATACTATCTATAGTCGTAGTAGCTGCTTTTGTAGTATTTATGTTTATAAAAAACATAAATATAAATACAGAAAAAATTAAATATTTGTTTAGTTTTTTCATACTTGTTTTGTTGGATTATATAATCCAATTATTTTATTTATTTAACTTATTAATTAATTTCCCCCTCATCCCCAGCCTTTCTCCCATCAGGTCATTCGACCTGAGTAGAGAAAGGCGTTTGATTATCACCAAACATCCTCCCCTCTCCATTATAAATGGAGAGGGGTTGGGGAGTGAGGAAAGAATTTTAATATATAATTATTATATCACAAAATATGAGGGGGGGGGTAGAAATGGATTTGATTTTATTAGAAATATCTGCTATTATCTTTCTATAATTACAATAATTAAGAAATTATATGAAAAAGGATATACACCCAAAATACAACAAAACAAAGGTAAAATGTACTTGTGGTAATAGTTTTGAAATTGGATCAACTCTTGAAACATTAAACATAGAAATATGTTCTAAGTGTCATCCATTCTATACTGGCAAACAAAAACTTATAGATGATGCTGGAGTTATTAATAAATATCAAAAGAGAATTGCAAGCCAAGCCAATATAGCAAAAGATAAAATTGGTAAAAAAGCAAAAAAAGTAAGACAAATTACAAAAAAAGTCAATAATGCAAAGGGTAATAAAAAATAACGTTTTTAGTATAAAAAAACACTCTACATATTTATTATAAAGAGTGTTTTTTGTTATAATAAACTTATGACAAATATAAGCCCAGAAAAAATAGAACAAATTAAACAGGAGTTATTACGCCTTGAATCTGAAATGAATAATCCAGATATTTTTAATGATAGAAAAAAATCAGAAGAATTGGCAAAAAAATATGCTGAAATAAAAAAAACACATGAAAATATTGTACAAATTCAAAATATTGAATCACAAATATTAGAGTGTGAAACAATAATAAAATCCGACGATGAAGAAATGATAAATATGGCACAGTCTGAAAAAGAAAGATTAGAAAAAATATTACAAAAATTAGATATAGAAACAGATGAAATGATAAATCCATCATCCCCGCTTGATAAAAAAAATGCGATTATGGAAATTCGTGCTGGAACTGGTGGTGATGAATCAGCGCTTTTTGGAGCAGATTTGTTTAGGATGTATTCAAGATATGCAGAAAAAAACAATTTGAAAATAGAAATAATAAGTGAAAGTCGTACAGAGATTGGCGGATTTAAAGAAATTATATTTTTGATAAAAGGAGAAAGACCTTTTGGAAAACTCAAATATGAAAGTGGCGTACATCGTGTTCAGCGTGTACCAGAAACAGAAAAAGCAGGAAGAATACATACTTCAGCTGCTACAGTTGCGGTTCTTCCTGAAGCAGAAGATGTGGATATAAAGATAGAAGAAAAGGATATAAGAATAGATACATTCTGCTCAAGCGGTGCTGGTGGTCAATCAGTAAATACAACATATTCTGCTGTTCGTATTACTCATATGGCATCTGGACTTGTAGTTTCATGCCAGGATGAAAGATCTCAAACTCAAAATAGAGAAAAAGCAATGCAAATTTTGAAATCCCGCTTACTTGCCTTTGAAGAAGAAAAAAGAATGAGGGAGTTATCAGAGACTAGAAAATCCCAAGTAGGAACTGGTGATAGATCTGAAAAAATAAGAACCTACAATTATCCTCAAAATAGAGTAACTGATCATAGAATAAATTTGACTTCACATAATCTAGATAGAGTTCTTGATGGTGATATTGATGAATTCATTTTGAAACTAAAAGAATATTATAAAAATGGATAATCAAATTAGAGAAATATTGATCTGGGGAACAAAAAAATTAAATAATTATAAAATAAATTCAGCATATCTAGATGCTGAATTATTATTATCATTTGTCTTAAAAAAATCAAAAGAATTTCTCTATACATATCCTGATTTCAAATTAAATAAATATCAAATTAAAAATTACAAAAAACTTATTCAAAAAAGAAGCAAAAATTATCCGATTGCATATATATTAGGGTACAAGGAATTTTTTGGAATAAAATTTATTGTAAATGAAGATGTACTTATCCCAAGACCAGAAACAGAGTTATTAGTAGAAGAGGTTTTGAAAATTTACAACGTCGGACGTTGTCAACGTCCGACGTTGCTAGAAATAGGAACCGGCTCTGGGTGTATTTCTATTGCACTTTCAAAAAACGGAGTAAAAAATATTACAGCAACAGATATATCAGAAAAAGCTTTAAAAATTACTAAGAAAAATTCAAAATTAAATAATATAAAAAATATAAAATTTGTAAAAAGTGATTTACTAAAAAATTTGAAAGACACAAAATCGGATATAATAATAGCAAATCTTCCTTATTTAGAAAATAATTACAAAGAAAAATCTATAAAATATGAACCTAGCTTAGCACTCTACTCCAAAGATAATGGATTGTATCATTACAAAAAACTATTTAAAGAAATAAAAGAATTAGAATACAAACCAAAATATATTTTTATAGAATTAAATCCTGAACAATTTAAACCTCTGACTTCTTTTATAAAAAATCTTTTTCCTAAATCAAAAATAGAAAACAAAAAAGACCTGACAGGTATTTTAAGAATTATAATTGTAGAGTTGTAAGATTCTATTACTCAATTGTCCTATTAAATACATTTACAGCTTGTCTCCCAGTTTCTTCTGGGGATATTCCTGCATCAATATATTCTACTTTTGTGCCACGTGATGTAAAAATATTTTTAAATTCTTCACTTTCGTAAAGAGGTTTGAGTTGTAATTGAAATTCCAAATTTTCAAACCCACAGTTATCATCTTTTTCCAATCTATTTTTTAATCTTTCCATGAGTTCTTCTACATTTTTTATTGTAGGAATTATAAGTAAATCTGGTGGATTATCAAGTGTAAATTTGTTTCCTTCTAGGTTTATTATTTCTTCAACGCTCAATTCTGTTTCTTTTTGTATTTTAGATTGTAAAAATTGATATGTAATAGACGTAGAAACACTTCTTGATTGAATAACTATTTTTCCTTTCTCAAGTGCTGGCAAAATTACTCTTTTGTATAACACCAATCTATCACCAGCATAACATGATGCAGTAAAATGTGCAGAATATTTTCTTCCGAGCTTACTTATGACTTCATCTCTAATTGTTTTTCCAATTCCAGTAAATGTTGGCTCAGAAGATCTAATAACATCATAATCATCCAAATTTACAAAATATGGATTTTCTTTTCCTTGAATTGTTTTATTTTCAAAATCTGGATGAAAATGCATTTCTCTCCAATATCTATCTAAATCTAACACTCTTTTTCCTTGCGATAATAAAAAGTCAATAATTGCACTTATACCAGTGCCTTTTCCAATACCATCAAGCCCATCAATAACAATAAATTTTCCTTTTTTATCTTGCATTATTTTGTAAATTCAACAAATTTATATTTATAATTATCATTTTCAAAATGTTCTTCTTTTGTAATATTTTTAAATTCTGAATAATCTGGAAAATATGTATCTGCATCTTCAACTATTTCATTTACAATTGTAAGATATAATTTATCTGCCAAATTTATTGTCTGAGCATAAATACTTCCTCCACCTATTACAAAAACTTCTTCACTATCTAATTCTTTTGCTTTTGTAATTGCCTCATCAAGCGAAGTAAATACCAAGCAATTTTCTATTTCCATTTTTTCCTTGCTTAATATTATGTTTGTTCTTTTTGGAAGAGGTCTACCTATTGAATTATAAGTATTCAAACCCATTATTACAGGATGTCCTTCTGTAATATTCTTGAAGTGTTCCAAATCTTCAGGAATATCAAAAAGTAGTTTATTGTTTTTTCCAATTGCATTATTTAGAGAAATTGCGCATATTATACTTAATTTTGTCATATTATAATAATTAATTTTTTAAATTGCTATTGGGGCTTTTATTCCTGGATCTGGATTGTAGTCTACAAGCTCAAAATCTTCAAATTGAAATCCAAAAATATCTTTTACATCTTTGTTTATTTTCATAATAGGTAATTCTTTTGGAATTCTTGATAGTTGCAAATTTACTTGATCAAAATGATTTTTGTATATATGAACATCACCAAAAGTGTGTACAAATTCACCAGGCTTCAAATCACAAACTTGTGCCATCATCATTGTAAGAAGTGAATAAGACGCAATATTGAAAGGAACGCCAAGAAAAAAATCTGCACTTCTCTGATAAAGCTGACAAGACAATTTTCCATCGCTTACATAAAATTGAAATAATGAATGACATGGTGGTGGTGCAGATTTTTTGCCTTTTATAAGCATTTGAAGATCTCCAACATTCCATCCACTTACAATAATTCTTCTTGAATTTGGATTATTTTTTATTTCATCAACCACGTTTTGAATTTGATTTATTTTTGTGCCATCACTCGCCTGCCACGCAGTCCATTGTTTACCATAAATCGGACCCAAATCTCCATTTGAATCTGCCCATTCATCCCAAATACTCACACCATTATCATTTAAATATTTTATATTTGTATCACCCTTCAAAAACCACAATAATTCATAAATAATAGATCTTAAATGAACTTTTTTTGTAGTTAAAAGTGGAAATTTTTCAGATATATCAAATCTCATCTGAGCACCAAAAATACCACGAGTTCCGACACCAGTCCTGTCCTCTCTGTCACTCCCCTCGTCCATTATTTTTTTCATCAAATCTAAATATTGTTTCATAAATATAAATTATTTATTTTCCTGTACTTCCCCATCTTCCGTGACCTCTTTTTGTATCACTTAGCTCATCAACTTCTATCATTTCAGCTGTAATAATTGGTTGAATCAAAAATTGTGCTATCTTATCACCTTTTTTAAATTCATAAAAATTTTTTCCTAAATTAAAAATACAAATTTTGTATTCTCCTCTATAAGTATATTCAAAAACTCCACCCATTACTTTTAAATCATATAAATTTGAAATTCTTCCTTTGTCCCAAATCAAAGAACAATAGCCTTCTGGAATTTCAAGTGCAAAACCAGTATGAAAAATATGCTTTTCTCCTGGCTTTATAATAGCATCTTCACGACTATAAATATCAAGCCCAGCATCACCCTCTAGTGCATAAGAAGGAGTAATTACATCTTCGTATAATTTTTTAATTTTTATTTTTAATTTCATTTAAAATATTTTCTATTTTATTATATAAATTCTCAATACTTCCATTATTTTCTATTGTAAAATTTGCTTGTTTAGAAACATCTTTTATACTTATATCTGCTTCAGATTTTTCTGATTCCAAAAATTGTTCATAGCTAATATCTGATTCTCCTGGATTTTGATTTCTTGAAACAATTCTTTCATATCTAGTTTTTGAATCAGTTGTTACATATACAAGATAAAATCCATCAAGTTTTAAAAGATATTCAATATCAGGAAAACGTCTTACTCCATCAACAGTTACTATTTCTCCTTTGTCTTTGTCTGCATCATTTGCCATTATTTTTGCAAGCAAATCTTGCCCGAATTGAGCCCTCAAAATAGTAGATAAATTTTGCATATTTTCTCTTGATTGCTCCAAATATACTCTATTTAAAACATCTCTTAAAGGATCTGAAAAACGATATGAATTTGCGCTATACTTATCTTTCAAATAATTACAAATTACTGTTTTACCAGCGCCTAATTCTCCAACAAATCCCAAAATAATTTTTTTCATAATTTTAAAATTACTCATTAATTAATATTTTGGAATTTCATTTCCCCAAATTTCTTCCAAATAGCTCTTACCATTTACATTATGACAATCAATTTCTGGTTTTGATAATAAAAGTCTAGTAACTGCTTCATCTGTGAGTGGATTTGTCATAGATTTTGCATTGTTGTTTGCCCTACTTTCAACAACAGAGTTTTTGTAAATAATTTTTTTTATACCAGCTTGAATAATGTGCTTCAAACAATTTTCGCAAGGAGCATAAAGAGTATACAATATACAATTTTCCAAATCTTTTCTAGCAAACAAAATTGCATTCATTTCAGCATGAATAACTAAATAATATTTTATAGGGCGTTCATTTGACATTTTTGTCTCATCACAACCCCCCATAAAACCATTATAACCAAATGATATTGGTCTATTTTTATTATCTACTATAACACAACCTGTTTTTGTTGATGGGTCTTTTGATTTTTTGGCAACTTGTTCGGCTATATTAATAAAATATTCATCCCAACCCAAATGAGAACTTTCATTTTTATCCATAAAATAATAGATTATTTGTAAAAATTTTAACTGTTAACATTTTATCAATTTTAGATAATATGAGCAACTTAAAAAATTATATAAAAATACTTAGACAATATACTTCAAATCTTTTTCTATTTGCTTTTTGAGTTCAATACCACTTTCAAATTCCATAATATCTCTAATTTTTGAAATTATTTCTATTTTTAAATTTTCTTTATAAATATCTTGATCAAAACTACTTATAAAAACTTCAATTGATGGGTCTTCATGAAAAGTGGCTCTGTAACCAAAATGTAATAAACCTTTGTATTGTCCATTTTTAAAATAAATATTTACTAAATATACACCATGTGGAATATCCAAATTTTTTGTATCCAAATTTGCCGTAGGAAATCCTAATTTTCTACCCCTACCACTTCCCCAAATTACATTTCCAGTAAATACCTTTCGCTTTGTATTGTTTTCTCTTACAACAAAATAAAAACAAATCAATAAAACTATTGAAGAAACAATTTGAACAAAAGATAACACATTTCCATTTACAAAATAATCTATCAAAATTGCAGAAAATGGCCAAAACAATTCACAAATTGTAGCAGTAGAAGCTGTAATTCTTTTCAAACCATAGTAATACAAAAACATTGATCCAGCACCACTTGTAAAAACTATTAACACCAAAAATTGCCATTGTAAAGAATTAACTTTTAATACTTGTAAAATATCTCCTGTAATAAAAATCAAAATAAGTGCCAATATTGTAGTAATTCCAAATCTAAGTGCAGCTGTTGTATTTGAATCAAGATTGTTTACAATTTTTTTTCCAAAAACAGTAGAACTACCAAATGAAAATGCTGCAAGAAAGGCAAAAAATGCCGCACTATGAAACAAATTTACGTCTTTTATATTTACATGTCCAAATGCCAAAAAATATGCAGCAATAACGCCAATAAATGCCCAAATATAAAATTTCTTACTAAGTTTTTCTTTCAAAAATATTCTTGCGAGAATAAGTGCAAATATTGGTTGGAGTTTTTGCAGAATTATGACTGTAGAAAATGTTGTCTTACCATCAATTGCAGCAAAAAATGCTTTTGTAATCATAAGTGTTCCCAAAAGTCCACCAAAAATACACACCCAAAATATCGCAATCCAAGAAGATTTTTTTAAATGTCTTAATTTGTAAAAATTAATAAACAAAAATGGGCTTAAAATTATTAACCCAAAAAGATGTTCCAAAAAAACTACAAGTCCAGCTGGCAACATATAAAATTTTGGTCTTATAAAAACTCCGTCTAAACTCCAAAAAAACGCAGCAAGCATAATAGCTCCAGCACCAATAATTATTCCCTTATCTATCTTTAATATTTTTCCTCTATATATCATCCTTTTAAATATATCAAATTAGAAACAAAAAAACCACCGAGCTCAGCTCGGCGGTTTTTTTATATCAAAAGACATTAAAATTTTACATAGAAACTTTAATTCCAGGCCCCATTGAAGAAGAAATATATATATTTTTTATATATGTTCCTTTTATAGATACTGGTTTTATTTTCTTTACTGTCTCAACAAATGCCTGTATATTTTCAATAATTTTTTTGTCTTCAAAGCTAATCTTTCCAACGGCTACATGTACATTTCCACTATCATCATTTTTGAAAGATTCTTTTCCCTTTTTAAGTTCTTCTATCATTTTTGTAACGTCAGGTCCTATAGTTCCTGATTTTGGATTTGGCATAAGACCTTTTTGACCCAATATTTTTGCTATCTCAGCAAGCTTTGGCATCATTTCAGGAGTTGCTACTGCTACATCAAAATCACATTTACCTTCTTTTTTGATTTTACTTATATAGTCCTCGTCTCCTATAATATCAGCTCCCGCTTTTTTTGCTTCATCTAATTTTGTAGTAAAAGCAATTATTCTTTTTATCTTACCATTTCCATTTGGTAAAACTACGCTTGATCTGATAATTTGGTCACCTTTTTTTGGATCAATACCAAGCCCAATATGTACTTCAACAGATGCATCAAATTTTACAGTTGAAGTTTCTTTTATAAGTTGTACAGCTTCTTCTAAACCATAAACCTTGTTTCTGTCTACTTTTTCTTTTAAAGCCTTCATTCTCTTTGATTGATTTGACATTTTTTTGTTCTTTCTTTGAGGTGTTAACCCACGCCCCACCTTATTTCATATAGTGGAGTGCGGTCCCTCATTATTTTATTTAATCTTTTAACTTAATATCTACTAAAAATACTTTTCTTTCAAAACATTTTTTACCAATTTCATGTGGCCACTCTTTTTGATTAATATATGTGTCTTTTATATCATCACTATTGGTTTTAAATTCAGCACAAATTTCGTATTCTTTATCGCTCAAAATTTTATATTCATAATTGTTAATATCTGTTTCTGTTCTAAGATAATATAACATATCTGAACTCAAACTTTCTAAGTTTTTTGGTAGCTCTCCATAATTTCTAGTATATTCTTCAATACCATTTCTAATACTATTTAGATCATTAACAGTATTAGTATCAAATTTTATTTTTCTAACTTGGGCTGGGGAATCAGCAACTAAGAAACCAGAAATTAATATTGTAATTACTAAAAACATAGAACCCCAAAAATAAACCTTCGATACTATATTTTTTTCAAAATCAATCCGTTTAATATTATAAAGATAATAAGAAAGAACTACTCCAGAGATTACAATAGTGGTTAATACTTTTAAAGCAGTTTTAGATGTTAAATCACCATTTAAATAATTATTAATAATCACAATCAGAGAAATAATAATAACTACTGCAGAAACAAAAATAATAATATAAGTCATCCATTTCCTCAATTGCGAATTTTTATCTAATTCTCCTTTTTTCAAACTCTTTTGAATCAAGGAAGTCATCCAATAATAAACTGGCATAGCTATAATTACAGATGAAATAGCAAAACTCAAAGCCTCTGCTGAAAATCTACCACTATAATTAATAGTATCAGGGATTAATTTATTAATTACTTGAAATAAAATCATTCCACTTGAAATAGCTGCAAAAACTAAGCCAAATAATGATAATAAATAAAAGAATGTAATCTTAGCACTGTTTGTTGATGACATATTTTTGTTTTAGTTTATAAAAAACTCTATTCAATTTTTATACCCATTTGTCTAGCTGTACCTTCAACTATTTTCATAGCTGATTCTATATCATAAGCGTTAAGATCTGCAAATTTCTTCTCTGCAACTTCTCTTAATTTAGCTCTTGATATTGTAGCAACTTTTTCCGTTAGGGGTTTTCCAGAACCTTTTGATATCCCAGCAACTTTTTTTAATAATTCTGATGCTGGAGGTGTCTTTAGGATAAAATCAAAACTTGTATCTTCATAAATAGTAATAACAGCAGGAGTAACTTCTCCCATTCTATCTTTTGTAGCTTCATTAAATTTTGCACAAAAATCTTGAATATTTACTCCGTGTTGACCCAAAGCTGGTCCTACTGGTGGAGCTGGATTTGCTTTACCACCCTGTATTTGTAATTTTATAGTTGTCTTTATTTTTTTCTTTGCCATAATATTTTAGTTCTTTTTTAATTTAGATTTAGAGAAGCTCAACCAAAATAGGTCAACTAAACCTTTTTTACTTGTAAAAAATCTAATTCTACTGGAGTTTCACGACCAAACATTGAAACAAGAACTTTGATTTTTCCATGATTTTCATCAATAGAAAAAACTTTGCCCTCAAAATCTTTAAATGGTCCATCGATAATTTTTACACCAGCACCCTTTTCTACATCTATTTTATATTCTGGTTCTTCAACGCCCATTCTCTTTTGAAGACTTTTTACTTCTTCATCAGACATTGGTGTTGGATTTGTACCAGAACCAATAAAACCTGTAACATTTGGAGTATTTCTCACCACATACCAAGAATCATCTGTTACGCTCATTTTTACCAAAACATATCCTGGAAAAATCTTTTCCCTAACGGTTTTTCTTTTTCCATTCTTAATTTTTATTTTAGTTTCGGTTGGTATAAGTACATCCAAAATCTTATCTTGCATACTCATAGATTCTATTCTTTCTTCAAGATTTCTTTTTACATTTTCTTCATACCCAGAATATGTGTGTATCACATACCATCTTAATCCTAAATTTTCGTTCTGTTTTGACATAACATTTTTTATTTTAAAAAAATTATTTCACTATTAATTCTAAACCTTTTACCAAAAGAAAATCTACTATTCCTAAAAATATAAATACCATAAAACTAACAAATAATACTTGCTCTGTTTTTTTGATAACTTCTTTTTTTGTAGGCCAAATAACTTTCTTTAATTCTTTTACAGAATCTTTGATATAATTTACAAATTTATTAATCATGATTTTAAACTAAATAATAAAAAACTATAGCTAGAACCAGCTAATCAGTTAATATTATTATAGACATAATAATTAAAAATGTCAATAATGGGGCTAAAAAGCACTAATATACGCACTATCTAGAACCAGATTCTCTATATAATATAGGAGTAATAATATCATTACCCACATTATCTAATAATTCTTTTACGAGTGGAACTATGATATATTGTGGAGCAAAATTGCTTTCATCTATTTTTTTCACTTTAAATCTCAAAGCTGGAACAATAAGTTCTTGATTTTCTTCATTATCATACTTGTAATAATATATATAAATTTGCTCTGGGGTATCTAAATTTAAATCTATACTCTCTTCTGACTGATAATATTGTCTAGAATTTATTCCTCCATTTTGTACAAATTGTAATATTTTATCCTTATCTGTCTCGCAGTCATATAAAGATTTGTCATAATTTTGTAATTTCAAATTCGAAATGGATGCAACTTTTTTATATCTTATATTTACATTAATTATCAAACCAGAAGCTATTCCACCCTGATCATAAACAATTTTATCATTTAAAATCATCGGATAAACAACAGACATTGTCTCTGGAACATAAATTTCTCCCTTATCATCAGTCTGCTGATATATTTTCCATGTATTATCTATATATGGCTTAGAATAAAAATCTAAATTAATATTTTTTTCTTTTATAAAATCATCTACTATTTTTAGAATATCTTCATCACTTGGGATATCAGACATTTTTAAACTATTTGAATATAAATTTGACCATTTACTATTTTCAAAAATAGCAACTGCCCCTTCTTGAAAATTAACATTTACAACATGACCGAATTCGATATTTTCCTCTATAGTAAAATTTTGCAACATAGAATTCTCAAATTTTGATAAATCCAAAAGACCCAAATCAAAACTGTTCAAAAAATCAGGTACAACTAAATTAAATTTTTTATTTCTACTAAAAACATCCATTCTGGAATCTTTTATATCAAAATCATCTCCATTATATACATAATTATAACTTATTCTATCCATTGATGGCATTATCATAGATTTTGTAGCCGGAGATGGTATAGTAACATTATTTATTCCTCCTCTAACTCCTAATTCAGTCACTACTCTGACTTCATCTCTTGCGACATCAGCCACTTGTTCTTGCTGCAATGACAAATTACCAAAAGCTTTATCTTTCAAAGTGTTTATATGTGGAATGAATCCCAAGGCAAAATTATTATTACTATTTTTGTTATTCATAACATAATAACTCAATGGTATTATCAAAATAGTACACAAAGTAGCTCCAATAAAAACATAAACAAATTTTTGAACAAAATTAATATCTGAGTTTTTAATTTCTCTTTTATCCGAAGTTAAATTATTTTTTAATTTAATTGCAAATTTTTTATCAAATTTAATATTTGGCTTCGACTTCAAAAGTTCCAAAACTATATTTTTTATGTCAAATTCATAATTTTTTAATTCAGGATCTATAATATATAAATCTTCTAATATTTTTTCTATATTCATAATATTTTATTTATTAATAATGTTATAAATAAGGCAATCGGCATATCATTTCTAAGCTGTCTAATAACTCTTGAAAATGTCATTTTACAATTATCTTCTGTTTTTCCGATAATCTCCGATATTTCTTTATAAGATAATCCTTCCCAAACACGTAAAATAATAATTTCTCTTTTTTCTTTATCTATTTTTTTTAAATATTCTCTTAATTTTTCCAGTTGTATTCTATTTTCAACATCAATATCAATATTTTCGTCATTTGATAAATCCCATATATCTTCAATATCAAAATTATTTTTTTGTGTTCTAAAATAATCTATTACAGTATTTCTAGCTATTGTATATATCCAAGTAGAAAAACTAGATTTATTTTCATTAAATGTATTTAATTTAGTAAAAACCTTTAAAAATGTAGAACTTGTAATATCTTCTGCAGTTTCCTTGTGATATGTTTTGTAATAAATAAAGTTATAGATCTTTTCTATATAAATATCATATAAATTTCCAAAAGCGTCACTATTACCATTTTTTGCTTTTTGAATTAGATCTAATTCATTTTGATCCATATTTTTCTTGTCCCCATATTCGAGAAAGCTTAATTTACTACCTTCCAATTTTTCAATTCCACTGTATAATATTGTTTTTCAGGATCCTCTATATTATTTCTTTGTAATTTTACTGTAAAACAACCCTCACAATCCATTTTCAAAACCTCAATAACGGTAAGTGAGCTATAACTTGAAATCTCTACTGCTATTTTTGCGGGTCTTTTTAAATCTTCAGTAATTTCCCAATTTCTTGTACATGCCATTATTTCTTCATCATAAGAATATCCAGCTGGATTAAGACATCCATAATCATCTCTCTGTCCACCTATTTGATTAATTTCAGCGTTTTTTATTTCGTTTGAAATTTCTTCTTGTTTTTTTGTGTCATCATTTTGTATTGGCTTCATTTTGTTTTCATCTTTATTAATACTTTGATTCGTTTTGTTTATACATCCACTTACAAAAAGTACCGAAAATACAACAAACATAAATAAAACTATATTTTTTTTCATGTTTTTCTTGCCCCATCTTTATGATGGGATAAATTTATTAATTATATATAAATTCTATCACTTGAAATTTAAAATAACAATTATATATTTATACGAAAAGTATATAAAAAAGTAACCCTCCTTAGATATGTCTAACGAGGGATTAAACTAATAAAAATAGAATAACTTTATAATTTATTTACTAATTGCATTATCTCACTATAATGACTTTCTATGATTTCCGGCTTTCTAAAATTTTTGGCAAATTCTTTGAGTTCATTCATCACTTTTAAAATATCTTCTTTTGTTGGCTTATCAAAATCACCACCAACTTTCACAAAATAATTTATAATCATTTGTCTTATATATTCCTTCTGTGCATTACTTGATTCAACTTGCACATTATCATCTTCAAGCATTACAAACATGTTATCTTCTAATACTTCTTTATGTGCATTATAAAAACACTCTACTATTGCATCTCTAACGTTTTCTGGAGATACTTTTTTATCTGTATCTATTTCATATATTATATTCATAATTTTTACTTGCCCAGCTACTCACCTCTGCGAAACAAGGTATAACTGGATTATTAAATTAATTAAAAATCATAGTTATTTGAAACAATACCATACGCATCTTTTTCAAATCCATTATAAAAATATACCATCATTCCAATAATATTTGAAACTAATATTAAATAAAGAACAAACATTATAGCTTTTTTTCGTGGAAGATCTATCATAAAATTAAAAATTTAAACTTTTGATAAATGAATAATATATTATTGAATATCTCTTATATTTCTTGTTCAATCGCATAACCGTATTATTTTTTTTCTACTATTATAGTACACTCTGTAACAAGTGCTGCAAGAGCACCCACTGCAGCCAAAGCTGGTGCCAAAACTGCACCTACAAAACCTATTGTAAGTGGAATTTCTATAATAGTTTTTCCGGTTTCATTTTTTATAATTATTCTTCTAGCATTACCTTCTTTTACAAGTTCTTTTACTTTTTTAACAATTTCCTTACCAGAAACATGAAATTCTTCTCTTTTTTGATTATTATTTACCATATTTATATTATTTAAAATTATATATATATTGTAACACTTTTTTAAAAAAATATCATAATTACAATTTATACAAAAATAAGCTACTTTTTCATTTTTCCTATCATACAAGATACATATGATTTTGCTTTTTTTGTAAAACTTTTTGCATCACTAGTTCCTGTCTCTGGATATCCCATTTTTGTCAAAATAATTTTTGCCTTTTCTATTTCTCCATCAAAATTTATTATCTGATTTTCTATATCAACACTTACATTTTTGAATCCTGCATTTGTAAGTTTGAAAATTATTCCCGCCTCACATCCACCACATTTAATATTAACGACTTTTATGCTATTCATATTATTAGCTTTCGGATTTTAGATTTCAGCTTTCAGAAATAAATATTTCTCAAAAACTAAAAACTAAAATTTAATTATTTATTTATTCAAAAAAAATTGTTATCTCATATGCATCATCATTTTCTGAAAGTCCAGATGGATTATCTTTTTTAAGTATCAATGCTCCTCTATTGTACAATTCTGGTTTTTTAAAATTCAATTCTGCTTTAAATTTTACGAAGTCTTCGGTCATCCACTCACCCTCTGCTTGTGCTATTCCCTGTGCAATAATTACACCATCCCAATCAGTAAGAACTACTGGAAAACTTGCCTCAAAAAACCAATTACCTCTTGCCTCACCCTCTAAAATAAGTGGACTTTTTATTTTTTCACCTGGGAGTGGGCTAAATAATTTTATCTTATTACTATAGTTATTAGAATCTATATTCATCATATCTTTTAATATTCCATTTTCAATTCCAAGTTGTTTCACAAATAAAACCGATGGTTCTACAGAAAAATCTTCCTTGTCTTTTCTATCAAAATAATTCAAAACAACAAATCCGTCTTTAATAGAAATACTTTTTGTATTTATTCTATCTCCAAGAAATACACCATTTGTTCCAATATAATTATTAGCATTTTTTATAGCAGAGACAACGTAATAAAAAATCCCGCTCCCACCCATTTTTTGAGTAACTATGAAAGCCGAATCATCTATTCCATCACTATTTAAATCTCCAAATACAACATCACCTAAAATACTTACAATCATTTTTGATTTTGAATTGGGTATATTTCCTTCGAAGTTTCCATCTTTTAAAATTATATATTCTCCATTTATATAATATGTTGCATTTTTTGAATCACTTGTTGTATTTAAATTATTATTACTAAACTCACAAACTGGGACACATCGCATAGTACAAATAATATTTGGATCTAAATTATGACGACAAGCTGATTTACATTCAAAAAATAATCCTCCTATATTTTTACAAATATCTTCATTAATCATTTCACATTCATTATATTTACCTATCCAATCTCCACCATTACCGACACAAATCTCTTGTAAATTTTTTCCAAAATCTGAATTTATTTTTTGTGTATTTTTATAATAATAAAAAGTAAATAATATTAAGATTGTTAAAAATACACCAATCGAAATAAATATTTTTCCATGTTTCATATTCTTGTTATTAAATAATTAACACTATAACAGTAAATATAGCAAAAAAATCAATAATAAAGAATACTTACAAACAAATGTTTAAAAAAATAAAAAACCACTGAATTTTACAATTCAGTGGTTTTGTTAAAAATATATATTATTAATTATTGTCCCGTTGTATTTCCATTAGTTTTTTTGATTTGCTGTGTTTCACGAATTATTTGCTTTGCCTCTTGTTTCAAATCATTTTTTAATTCTTTGACATCTGTCTTTATCTGATTTTTTTCCATAATCCTTTTGGTGTTTTGTATTTTATTTTCTATATTCAATTTATTTATTGCATCAATAGCTTGTCTTTTCAAATTTTCATCTCCTGATTTTATATCTTGTATAATTTGATCTTTCTTTATTTTTAATACTTCAATTCTTTGTTGTTTCTCTTCTTTTATTTGCAACCTTAATTGTTCTAATTCTACTTTCGCTTCTTCATTTCCAGATTTTATTCCTTGAATCAAATCTCTTGTTTCTAATCTTATCTGTTCTCGCTCCATCCTCTTTTCCTCTATAGCATTTTTGGTATCTAAAATTTTTTGTTTTACATCTTCTGGAATATTTACATTGTTTTGTATCTTTTCCAAAAAAGTATCTTTTTTCTCTGCCAACTTATCTCTAAAAATTTGAAACTGTTCTAATTTATCTACTGGAATTTTGTCTTCCAATTTTTCCAAAACTTTTTCTGTGTTTAATTGGTGTGTTGCTAGATTTTTTAATAATCTTGATTTTTTATCATCAATATTGTCAAATAATTTATCTTTATTTTCTTCTATTTTTGCAATATGCTCATTTGCTGTTTCTATCATTTTTTGAGCTTTTTCCTGAACTTTTGGATTATCACTTTGCTCAGCTATAAAATTTGCAATTTTTATTTTTTCCTCTGCATATTGAAGTCTTTTCTCTGCTTTTTTTAGCTTGTCAAAAGTAAATGTAATAGATAAATTTTTTTTGAAATCTTTCCACAAAAGTCCAAGTCCACCTGGAATATTTTTTGGTTCTTCAATTGTTAAACCATCTAAATTTTCTAATTCTGTATTTACCGACTCTTCTAAAAGAATAGCATTATCAACAATATTCTCTATATCTGAATTTGTTGAAGATTCAAGTATAATTTGATCTGTATTTGAACTTGTTGTGGTAGTACTTTCTTGTGCAAACATAATACTATAAAACAAACATGATACAAAAAATGCACAAATTAAAAATAAAAATTTTATTTTTTTCATATATATTATTAAATGATTAATACCTTAATTATAACAAATCCAAATACAATTAAACAGTTGTATTGTTTGTATTATGAGCTTTATCTTTTAACAAATAAATTCCCAAATATGAAAGTGGTGTATAAAGCACTCCCATCAAAACTTTGTATATATACCAAGGAATACTCATAAGGAGTATTGTTTTAACAGAATAAATTCCAAGAAAAGCGACAAACATAAAAATAAGAGAGTCAATTGCCTGAGACCATAGATTGGATAAATTTGATCTTAGCCAAAAATACTTACATTTTAACTTGTCTCTAAAAAAGAAAAATGAAAAAACATCCTGGTAAGATGCCATTACAAATGCCAAAAGCGATGCAATTGACATTCTGAGCGAAATTCCAAACATAGAATTATAAGAATCTTTTGCCCAAAGTCCACCTTGTGACCATGGAGTATAAATTGAAATCACAGAATAAAACATAAACAAAACTATTGATACAATACCGGCAAACACAAAATTCTTTGCCATTTTTTTGCCAAATACTTGTCCTATTACATCTGTTGTAATAAATACAAATGGAAAAAAGAAGACAGCAACAGATAAATGCGTTCCAAACAAAAATGGCATAATTTTTAATCCTAAAGTATTTGAGGCAAAAAGCGAAACAATATATAAAGTAAGTGCTATTAATAATTTAAAATCTCTTTTTTGATCTTCCATAATAAAAAATTAATTGTGAATTAAATAAAATTAAAATTAAATAAAAAAATTACAACATATATTTTTTATTGCTAATTAATATACTTATTTTCGCATATTTTCTGATATTAAGCAAAAAACATCACCAAGTCAAATAACTCAGTGCAACAGGTAGAATGACTTAGTGAAACAGGTTGTATAACCTGTTGACAAAATATTGTAATCATTGTAAACCTAAGATATCTTTCAAAATATATTATATCTCAGGAGGAGATAATGAAAACTACACTCATTCTCATAATGATCCTAATAGCTACCATGGCTTTTGGTAGCATTAGATTCATTGCTACAGAAACAATTAACCAAACTGTCAGAGTCCAACAAACAGTTGTACTTATGCAATTTATGGTTGATGTGACACCTTCATCCACGGAAATAGATACATTATTTTCTATTACTATTGTCCCAAATGGAATTAATGTGTCTGGAATAAGCAACATCGGCATATCAAATGGAACACATTTTTTACAAATACAGGTTGTTCCAGATAGCACAAGGCAAAGAATTGATATTATCTTTTCTAATCCCATCGTTGTGTCTCAATATTTAAATACCAATCTGATGGTACAGGCAACAGCATGTTCTGAAAATGAATGGTTTATATTCTCTTTAATTGAGGCGCAAACCTCTGCTACCGAAACATGGGGATTGCCAATATCAGGAAGTTGGATACAGGTGGTAAATGTTATTGGAAATGTATTAAATGTACCAACCCAATTTCCAACAATTCAGTCAGCTATTTATGCGGCTTCAGTTGGCGATACAGTTCTTGTTGACGAAGGAATATATTATGAGAAGTTGAATTTTTGGGGAACTGGAATTACCGTGATGTCAAACTTTGGAATAAATCACAATGAAAGTTCGATTCAAAATACCGTAATTTCTGGTATCGGAGGATTAGCTGAAAGCATAATAAGATTTTATCCTGGAACTCAATACCAGAATGACACACTATTAGGATTCCGAATTATCAATGGAAATGCCAATTTAGCTCCCAATGACAGCTATGGAGGAGCACTAAGAATTATTTATTCCTCTCCAATAATAAAAAATTGCATAATTATGAACAATTATGCAAATTCCTATGGAGGAGGAATATATATTCAAAACGGTCATCCAAGATTACAAAACTGTCTAATAGCTGAAAATTATTCAAATAATGGTGCTGGTATATGTGTTCAACAAGGATCTGTTGAAATCATCAATTGCACTATAACGAATAATATAGCTAGGTCTCCTCAAAATTCAGTTATTTTTGGGGGGCTATATTTATCCTCTGGAAGTAGGGCTGTAATTGGCAATTCAATTATCTGGAACAACAAAAAAGCTTTCACAAATACTGGATATGAAGAAGCGGCTAATGTAGGATTCTGTTTTGCTTTTACAGCGGATACATTAATTGTTGTATGTAGCGATATACAGGGTGGGGTAAATGCCATCGACACAGAAAACAATGGAACAATCCATTGGTTAGACTGGAATATCGATGAAGATCCAGAACTTGATCAGGATTACAAACCTGAAATCGGATCTCCATGTATTGATGCAGGTCACGATCTGTTTTATTGGAATGGTGTGCAAATTATTAATTTGTATCCCAACCAATATTATGGAAATAGCCCAGACATGGGATTTTGGGAAACATACCCTGTTTCCAATAATGATTCTATTATTCCCATTGCCAATATTCCTGTTTTAAACCAAAATTATCCAAATCCCTTCAACCCGGAAACAACCATCAGCTTCAATCTGCCAAAAGCTGGCGAAATGTCCTTACAAATATTTAATATCAAGGGACAACTGATAAAGACACTATTTAACGGCCAGAAATTTACTGGCTCTCACCAGATTACCTGGAATGGAACAGATAACTCCGGCAATTATGTCGCCAGTGGTGTTTATTATTACAAGATGCGAACCGGAAAGTATTCATCTACAAAAAAGATGATACTTATGAAATAACTTCTTCATTCGTCTCATTGTTGAGTTTAGCTCGACGGTAAGATGATGAATACAAAACCTTGAAAACTCTAAGTCAGCAATTGACAAAGGGTTTTCTTTTTTTTACAAAGCACTCCCGGAGTGACTCACTCCCGGGATGGAATTAAAATAGAGAAAATTTTATACTATATAATAAGGAATCTATTTCAATCTAATAAAATATAAATAGTCGAAAAAAATCTAGCCTAGCTAGATTTTTTAATTTATAATTTTTATATAATTTATATAAATATGGTAAAATAATAAATGATAAAATAATAAATAGATTATAATATATAAAAAAATATGAATACAACAACAGATATAATATTATTAATTATTTTATTTATAATACTTGGAATAAGTGCTGACTTTGCCGTAAAAAATATAAAAAATATTTCCAAAAAACTTGGAATAAAAATTTTTACTCTTGGAATAATTCTTGGAATAATGACATCTTTTCCAGAAATGATACTGGGAATAAATGCTAGTATAAAAAATATATCTAATATATCTGCTGGAAATTTATTTGGCGGAATAATGGTTTTATTTGGACTTATACTGGGAACAAGTCTTATTTTAAATAAAAAAATAAAAACTAATGGAAAATCTTTTGAATTATTACCTCAAATTTCTTTTATATTTTTTCCCATACTACTAGGTTTGGATGGAAAATTTAGTATAATTGATGGAATATTTATAATAATTTCTTATGTATTATTGTTATTTTATCTTTATAAAAGAAATAAAAAAGATGAACAAGGAATACAAATATCTTTTATAAAAGAACAAAAAATTACAAAATATATTTTTATTATAATAATATCCATAATAATATTATTATTTACCTCGGATATCATAATAAGAATATCTACTGACTTATTAAACAAAACAAATATAAACCCATTTGTAATTGGACTTATAATGTTTTCAATAGGAACAAATTTGCCAGAAATAATAATAACACTTACTTCTTGGCGCAAAAAAAATTCAGAACTATCATTTAGTCATATAATGGGTTCCGCTATGGCAAATATAATGATATTAGGACTTATAAGTATAATAAAACCAATAAATATAATTGTAGATAATTCATATATAATGCTTATACCATTTATTGCACTTATATTAAGTCTTATTGTATTGTTTTATAAAACAGGAAAAATATTAAGTAGGATAGAAGGTATATTTTTAATTTCTTTATATGTATTATTTGTTTATTTAAATATTTTTATAAACAAACTCTGGTAAAATATTATCTACCAACCGCCTCCTCCGCCGCCACCTATTCCACCACCAGAAAATCCTCCACCACCTATTCCACTGCTATTATGAGGTGCACTAGAAACACTTGATACAATACTATTCAAACTTTTTGTAAAAGAATCCAAATTTGAAAAATTGAAATTATTTCCAATATACCATACTGGTAATATTGAATTGAATTTTTCTTTTCCGTAGATTTCTTTCATTTTAGAAACCCAAAGTCCTGTCATACCAAAAACGATTGCATATGGCAATAATTTTTCAAAAATATTTTCTTTTTCATAAAATCTTTGACGATCTTTTTCTGCTGTTTCCATATACAATTTCAATCCTTTTATTTTCCATAAAATTTCTGTTCCTTTTTGTGTTTTTTTTGGCATAATAATAGAAAAAAGTATAAATATAATTCCAGTAGGAATAGAAGCAATTATAAATGAAATAATTCCTAAAACTACAAAAATCAATTGCCATTTAAATCCATGCCTTTCAATATATCCTAATTCTATTAATTTTTCTTTTACATTTTTTTTGAGTTTAGCGACGTCTTTATAAAATTTATCTTTCAAAGAAGAAATAACAACAGAATCTTTGTAATCAAACAATTTTACCAATAATTCTCTTTCATTGGAGCTAAGAGATTTTTCTACTTTTTCATTTTTTATTCTATGCAGTATATAATCCTTTTTTTTCATAACAATATAATTTTTTTCTGTTTCTTCTATTTTCAAAATTCCTTTTACAGCAAAATTTATAATTGAAGCAGTAATAAAATTATTTTTCAATTTTCCTTGTTTCCATAACGTTCCAAATAACATTGGATCCAAATTATCTGGAATATCATATTCAGCTATAATAGTTCTATCATCTTTCGGATCATTCCCGTGTTTTTTCCAAATAACAAAACAAAATATTATAGCAATAATTGGTAAAATAAAATTAAAAATAATTGGAAGTAATGTAAAAACTACAAAATCAAATTTATCACTCATTAATTCTTGATTATACAATTCTTCACTCAGTTGAGCTGGAATAAAAATATTTTTTGGCATTGCAATAGAAACTGTAATTCCATTATTTTTTGGAATTATTTTTGTAGAATTAAACTCCAAAGTATTATCATCAAACCAATTGTAAATTGCTAAATCTTTATTTTTTGAATTTTGTAAACCTGTATAATAATCAATTTTTACATCATTTTTGTTGATTTCTTTTGGTAAAAAAATTTTTGCACTAAAATTATCAATTTCTAAATCCCAAAAATTTCCCAAAATGTTGTAGTAAAATTCATCAAATTCATTTTGATTGTAAATTACGTTTTGAACTTTATATATAATTTTGTAGTAATTTGTCCCTTTTACTTCTATATTTGCATCACCAATTTTCCATGTAATAGTTTTGTTTTTGCCATCTTTTATCGTTTGATATTTATATGGATTATTATCAAAATCAGTAATACTTATTAATTCAACTGGAGTTTGAATAATCTTTTCTCCTGTATTTATTTGCGTTCCTAAAACACGAAAAATACCGTGTTTGTCACTTGCATTTCCACAATCAGCAGTAATATATTCTGTAATAAGTGCAGATGAATCAGTATTCAATTCAATTTCAATTCTAAAATCATGAATATACCAATAATTTACATTTTCTTTTGCAAAAACAAAATTTGGTAAGAAAAAAAATAATGAAATTACAAAAACAATTATTTTTTTAAACATATTTTTGTTTATTAAAATTATATAGTTTTTATCTACAAAACAATTATATCAATATTCAAAATTATCACAAATTTTTTTCAAAAATAAAAAGAAGAAAATAAAAAAACACCTTATAAAGATGTTTTTTTATATACAAATATTTTTTAAAATTAATATTTTACAAAATATTTAATCTTTGCTTTTGCCTTTAAGTCACTTATCAATGCTTCTACTTCGGTACTAAATTTATCATTCATCAATTGATTTCTAACTTGTTCATTAATCATTGCCTCTTGTCCACTTTGTACTTCAATTTCATTATCTGTTATGTACTTAGCTATTTCTTGCTCTGTAATAACTACTTTATCTCCGATTAGCTTTTCAACTTGTTTCTGGAGTATAATTTGTTTTTTTAAATCATCCATACTCATACCCTGTGTATTAAGCGCTTCGTTAATTGTACTACCTTGTGCAGAAATTTGATCTTCTATTGTTTTTATTTGCGTATTTACATCTTCATCACTTACAACAATTTTTTTTGCTTTTGCTTCATTTTGAATCAATTTTTCTGTAATAACAGAATCCAATAAACTTTTTCCTGATGCTTTTTCAAGCTTAGAAATAAGAGATAAACGACTTATAGAAATTCCATCTACAGTAGCTGCAACAAATAAACTTCTTGAAAAATAAGCCAAAACTCCAAGAACTATAATTATTACAACAATAACAATAGTTTTTACATTAACTTTTATTGCTATTTTTTTGTGCTCTTTTTTTTCTGTCTCTTGTTTAATTTCTGGTGTACTTGTTGGTTCTTCTTTTATGATTTCTTCTTCCATAAAATTTGTTATTAATATTTATTTTTAAAAATTCAGTACTATAATAATCTCATATTTTGAAGCAAAAATCAACAAATCAAATCATAAAAAATATCCTAAAACAAAATTCATAAAAATAAACTATAAATTTTACAAAAATTATTATTTTTTAATATCTTGTACTGGCAAAGCATCTCTTAATTGAATACTTTGTATATTTATACTTCCATCTGAATTTGCACTTCCAAAAACCATTACTTGTTTTCCACTTACTAAATCATCTTTTATTCCTTCTGTACTTTTACTAATTGTTGTACTTGCCGTAAAAAATCCTATTTTAGATCCACCATCATTAAGCTTCATAGTAATACTTTTGTCGTCTTTTGAAAGTATTTCTCCATTTATCGCAGATCCATTTCCTTGTCCAGTTCTTTTTGTATTTCCAATTTGACTTCCCATTCTATTATTGTCAAAATTCATTGGTATATTTTTTACTACTTTTGTTTTTCCATAACTTAATCCGGCATAAAATGCTCCCCCACCAACAATCAAAATTACCAAAATGATTAATAATATTTTTTTGTTCATATTTTTTTCACTTCGCTTAAAGCGAAATTGTTAATTATTATTTTTATTATATATTATAAATATTATTCATATCTTAAGGCGTCAATTGGATTTAATTTTGCTGCACGACTTGCAGGATAATAACCAAATATAACTCCAATGGCAGTAGATACTCCAAATGCTAAAAGAATAGAAAGCAGTGTTGTCTTTGTAGTTATAGAACCAAAATAAGACAAGCCCCAAGATATTCCAAATCCAAGAACAATACCGATAAGTCCTCCAATAATTGTAAGTGCAATTGCTTCAATCAAAAATTGATTACTTATATCTTTCCTTTTTGCGCCTATTGATTTTCTAAGTCCTATTTCTCGTGTACGTTCTGTAACATTTGTAAGCATCATATTCATAATTCCAATTCCACCAACGATAAGAGAGATTCCTGCCACAGAACCAAGCAACATTGTAAATGTTTTTGCAACGCTTGATGCTGTTTCAGCAATATCTGCTTGGTTTAATGTTCTAAAATCAGCCAAATTTGGATCGCTAATATTATGTCTAGTAAGTAATAATTGTGTTATTTGTTCTTGAACTGATGTAAGAGAATCAGCATCATAGGCTGAAACACTAATAGATGATAAATATTCATCTTTTGATAAAAATCTCTGTGATGTAGAAAGTGGAATAAAAATCATGTCATCTTGACTTCCAAAGCCAGAACCACCTTTTGATTTTGTGATTCCAATTATTTGGAAACTAATTTTATTTATTTTAATTGTCTGCCCAATAACATCAGAATCCGCTACATCTTCACCAAAAAGGTCATCTCTTACAGTAGGACCTATTACAGCAACTTTTGAAGAGTTTTCATTATTAGAATCTGTAATAAAATCGCCACTTGCAATCTCTAAATTTTTTACAGTTGCATACGCAGATGTTATCCCATAAATTTGAGAGTTTGTATTAGTACCTTTTGCTGTCACCTGATATCTTGAAAAAATTTCTGGAGATACAGCTTTTACATAAGAGACTTCATTTATTATTGCATCTGAATCAGATAATGTTAGTGATTTGGCAGAACCCATAGCAGACCTCACCATTCCAGATTTTTGTGACCCCGGATAAACAGTTATTAAATTTGATCCAATCGATTCTATGTTTGATGTAATAGAATTTTGCGCACCTTGTCCAATTGAAAGCATAGCTATAACAGAGCTTATTCCAATAACAATCCCTAAAATAGTAAGAATAGATCTTGCTTTATTAGCCGAGAGTGCAAAATATGTTTCTTCTAAAATATCTACTATTTTCATAAAAATTTTTTTATTTTATTTTTGTATCACTTTCTATTAGACCATCTCTTATAAAAACAACTCTATCTGCATGACGCGCCACATCTGGTTCATGAGTAATTAATATTATTGTTTTTCCTTGTTCTTTATTTAATTTTTTAAAAGTATCAAGTACAATTTCACCTGTTTTTGTATCAAGATTTCCAGTTGGCTCATCTGCCAAGACTAAAGACGGATCATTTACAAGTGCACGAGCTATAGCTACTCTTTGAATTTGTCCACCAGATAGTTGATTTGAAAGATGAGAAAAATGTTCTTCGTCAAAACCCGCAGCATTCAATGCTTTTTTTGCGATTTCTTCTCTTTTACTTTTTTCTATTTCAGCATATACAAGTGGCAACATTACATTTCTAAGCACTGTCGCACGTGGCAACAAATTAAATGCCTGAAAAACAAATCCTATTTTATTTTTTCTAATATCAGTAAGTTCATCATCTGATAAAGTTGACACATCCTTACCACCTAAAAAATACTTACCACTCGTTGGCGTATCAAGAGCTCCTATTATATGCATCAAAGTTGATTTTCCACTTCCTGATGGACCCATGATAGCAATATATTCACCTTCTTTTATTTCAAAACTAACACCTTTTAAAGCTGTAAACCCATCTTCTCCTAAGTTATATGTTTTTATTATATTTTCTAATTTAATCATATTGTTTTATCTCATCATAGGTGGACCATCATCGCCACCAAGTATACTTTTTGTTGCATTAGTTGATGATTTAGTAGAAGAGCTAGAGTTTGAAGAACTCGATTTAGAAGAATTTATTGTTTTTGTAATTATTAAATCTCCTTCGCTAAGACCTGAAGTAATTTCAACTGATGTATCATCTGAGATACCAGTTTCTACTATTTGTTGTTTTGGTATTTTTGTCAAAACTATTCCCACACTATCAGATACACCTACATTTTCATCTGGTATTTCAACATATTTTACGTTATTCTTTGTCTTAACCGCACTACTTGAAACAACAATTATATCTTGTTTTGAGTTTATAATAATAGATGCACTTACACTCATTCCTGGTTTTATCCTTTCGTCTTGAGTATCAAAATTTATTTTTACATTATAACTAACAACATTTGAACTAGAAGATCCTATTGAAGCAACTTCTACAACTTCTCCAGTAATACTTAAATCCTCCACTGCATCAAATGTGAGTGTTGCTTTTTGTCCAACTTCAATTTGAGAAATATCTACTTCATTCAAAGAAACTTCTGCAATTTGTTTTCCAGTTATAAGTGTTGCAATTGAAGTCCCAGAAGAAACATCGTCACCTTTTTTAGTAGTTACTTCAGCAACAATTCCATCAAATGGAGCTTTGATAGTATAATCAGTTAATTGTTCATATGCATCATTTAAAGTATTTTGTTTTTGTTGTACAAATAATTCCTGAGCTTTAATATCTAATGGATCAGTACCATTTTCTAAATCTTTTAATAATTCTGTTTTTTCTGTAATAGTTCTATCGGCATCTGTAAGTGCTTCTCTATTATCTTCAAACGATCTTTGAATTGTAGAAAGAGTTGATAAATGACTATTTATTTTAGAAATATCCGAAGATAAACTGGTTTGATATTCTGATACACTTGTAAAAACTTCTAAATCATCTTGGATTCTATAATCACTCCAAGCACTTAGATAATTATTTTCACTTTTTGCAGCTTGAGAAATAGATTTTACCGCTTCTAGTGTCTTATTTAGCAAATCTTCTATCACTTTATTACTAGAATATCTTGTTGATTTTTTGTAATTATCAAAGCTACTATCATATTTCAAACGAGCCGTACTATAATCTTTTTCAGAAGATTTTTGAAATGTCTCCAACTTATTTTTATTAAGAAAAGAATCTATTGTACTTATCAAGGCATCAGAATTATTTTGACCATCCCACACAGTTATTTCATTCTCACTAATTTCACTACTATGTAAAATATTATCTAAATCAGTAATAATATCAGGCATATCTAAAAAGGCACTTGAAATAGAATTGTAAGCATCTTCATAAGTATTATCAATATTATCTTGTGCATTTTGCTTTGCCTCTTTTGCTTGATCTAAGGCATTTTGAGCTTGTAACAAAGAAATACTATCTGCAGATTTTTTTAATTTATCCAAAGAAATTTTTGCAGAATCCAAATTAGCTTTAGCATCTCTAACGGTTTTTTGGATGTCAGATGAATCAATTTTTGCCAAAACATCTCCTTCTTTTATTACTTGACCATTTTTTAAATTTAGATATACAACCTCCCCTGAAACCTTTGGTTTGAGTTCTATTTGATTTGAATCAGACACTTGTCCTGTTCCAGAAATAGAAGATACAATATTTCCTTTTTCTACTTTAGAAATGACATAGGAAATTTCTGCATTTTTTTTATTGGTTTGATATTTGTTATAAAAAAAATAAGATATTCCAATAATAACTATAAGTACTATTATCAAAAATATTTTATGTTTTTTAATGTACTGAACTTGTTTATTTAACATAATTTATTTATAAATATTTATTATTTATTTAATTGGTGGTAGTCCTGGCTGATTTGGAATATTTAATTGTGACATTTCTGGTTTTGGCATTGTTCTAATAAGATTTGCTTCTATTTGACCTTTATCATTTGCGTCTCCTATAACAACAATTATATCTCCAACTTTTAGGTCAGAAATTTTGATTGTATCTTTGAAACGTACTATTGAACTATTATTTTTTGTTATTACAATTTTTTCTACATTGTCCTTTCCTTTTACTATAATATTTTCTCCATCAATTTTTATAATTTCCCCAACAGTACCATGGGAATCAATAAAATCTCTATTAACAAAATCCTCTCTTTCTAGATCATTCATAAAGCCACCACGTGGTCCTGCAAAATTTTTGTGATAATTTTCCCCCCATTGATATGAAAAATTGGCTTTTTGAAAACCAACCATAACTCCTAATCTAAAAACCAACAAAAGAATAATAAATACAAATATTCCCAGCGTTACAAATTTAAATGTTTTTGATTGAAATAATTTATCAATATCCATAAATTTATTGCCAAGTCTTTATGACTAGGTTTAATTATTATGTGAAAAAACAAATCTTATATCCTTACTTAAAAATCTAATAGATTCTAACAAAACAAATACAACTCCAAAAAACATTATTACGCTTATTATCGGTAGAGATTCCAAAAGTATCAATACAAAACTTTGCCAATATTTTACAACAACTTTTGAATCTGAAAAAATCAATAAGAAAAATTGGAAAAATCCAGATTGTAAAAAATCTAAATAAAGTAATTTTATTACTGGGATAAGAGCTATTAGAGATCCTAAAAATAAAAACAAAAAAATAAAGAATCTACGTCTTGCAAAAGCTTTTTGTTTTGAGTTCACATTAGTAAGTATTTTTTTGTATAAATCTGTATTTGGTTCAAATACCTCTAAATTACTAAATAATTTATTAATGTTTTTGTCCATATTATTAATACGATTAAAGAATGCAATTTGGTGCATTCTAAATTTATTTTAATAAGTTTCTTAATATTATTATTCCTCGTCTATATCTACTCTTTACAGTATCAATAGGTTCTTTCAAAATTTCAGATATTTCTCTAAATGTCATTTCTTCAACATGATGCAATATAATAACCGTACGATATGAAAGTGATAATTTAGAAATTGCATTATTTAATAATTCTTTTAAATCTTTCTTTTCTAATATTTCATCTGGAATTAAATCTTCGTCTTTTATTGTTTCAAGTAAAATATTGTCACCTTCCTCATTATCAAATTCAGAAAAAACAAAACTCTTTTTTTTCCTAAGAAAGTCTATTGCGGTATTTTTAGCAATTACAAAAAGCCAAGATTTAAAATTTTTATCTTGGTTAAATTTTTTAATATTTTTCCACATTTTTACAAATATGTCCTGAGTTATATCCTCTGCTTCTGTTTTGTTGTAAACAAAATTATAAACAAAGTTATAAATATTTGAAAAATAATTTTTGATAAGAATATCTAGAGATTCCTTATCACCTTTTATATATTTTTTTATTAGCTCAACATCTTCTTGATTTTCCATATATAACCTTAATTAAAATCAGTATAACACTAATCAAAAAAACAGAAAATATTACTCCAAATAATATTCAAAAACAATACCAAATCAAGATATAAAACTTGATTGTTTTTTATGAACTTTGGGACTTTTTTCACTTTCAAATTTTTTAGAAAGAGATAAAAGCTCTTTTTCAAATGCAAAAACTTGTGGATTTAATTTGTAGGCCATATCATTTATTCCAAGCAAATATAATCCTTTTAAACTAATAAGACGCGACAGGGCAACATAACCCATTCCATAACCAAAAGACTTACTCAAATCTATTTCTGCAGATTCAAGTGTCATTCCTTGACTCTTGTGAACAGTAATAGCATACGCCAAGCGAAGTGGAATTTGATTTATTTTTGCTAAAATTTTGTCTTCACCATCAATAGTCCAACTATCTTGAGCCACGAGAATTTCTTCTCCAGAATTCAAGCGAACAATAGGAAAACCAGTTTCATCAAAACTAACAACTATACCAGTACTTCCATTTATATAAATAGCTTTCTCATTTTTAAATTTATTTTTTACAAACATAACTTGTGCACCTTTTTTTAAAACCAATTTTTCTGGTGCCAAACAATTTTTCTTCAAAGATTCTACCAATTTTTTTTCTCCATCACTTGTCATATTATAAATAAACTCAGGTGCTGATATCTTTTTTAATTCAGAACTATTTATAATATCAACATCAACATTGTGAGTAAAAAGTCTTATTGGTCTAATTTTGTTTTTTATTTTTTGGTTCATTCTACTTTTTAACAAATCAACTATTTCAGAATTAATATTATTTTCTCTCAAACTTTTTAAAACATGTGTCATGTCTTTGTCATTTTGACGATGCTGTTCATTTAGATAACAAATACGCAAATCCATATCTTTCCAAGCATTAGATTTGTAAACAAATTCTATTTCTTCAACTCCTGGAGATATTGGAGGAAGCTGAAAAAAATCTCCTGACATAATTACCTGAATTCCACCGAAAGGCAAAAAATTTTTTTTGAAAGCCTGACAAACCAAATTAATCATATCTAGTCGATGAGCATGTAACATAGAAATTTCATCAATTACCAAAACTTCAACTTTTTCAAATTGTTTTTTTAAATATGATCTTTTGGTAAGAGTGGTAATATCTTTTTTTGTCAGTTTATCCTTAATTCCTATTCCAGCCCAAGAATGAATAGTGCGACCACCAATATGGGTTGCTGCAATACCAGTTGAGGCAGTTATTGCTACTGCAACTCCATTTTTTCTAAGATGCCCAATATATTGATTTAACAAGTACGTTTTACCACTTCCTGCAGGTCCTGTTAAAAGAACATTGTGACCTAATTTTAATATAGCTAAAGCTTCATGTTGTTTCATATCTTAATAGTATACTCTAAAATGTTGCAATTTAAAAAATAGTACTTGTAAAAACAAAAAACACTGCTTTTTGCAGTGCTTTACAAAATTAATAATAAATACTACTGTAAATATATAAAAAACCCACGAGGAGGATGTGATGGGTAAATTATTTAAAAAGTCACTTTTTATAAGCTTTTTCAAAATACTTCATACTTTATTTGGCAATACACCTAAAAACGATGACTTGAAAGATGTAGATAATTACAATGGAAGACATGATCCGCTTAAAAAGTTTCTAAATTGGGGACAAAGAAAAATTTACTAAAAGAGCTCGTCTAATACGAGCTCTTAAAATTTATCATTTAAAATAAATGTGATAAAATAATTATATGATTATAGATAGTCACCTACATATTTCAACAACTAATAAAAGTAAAACATTTGCCATAGCAAAAAAAGAACTTTTATTAGAGATGAAAAAAAATAAAGTAAATCAAGTAATAGTTATTCCTGATAACGTAAAGAATCCCTATTGCGCTGACCTTGATATAGTTTCTAAACTCATTAAAAATGATTATAGATTTTTTATGATAGCGACATTAAAAATTGATTCTGTTAATAAAAAAAATATTGCAAAAATAGAAACATTATTTAAAAATAAAAAGGCTATTGGTTTTAAAATATTTCCTGGACATGATCCAATATATCCTACAGATACAAGATGGTTTCCTATTTATAAATTATGTGAAAAATATAATATACCATTAATTATTCATACCGGAATAAATAGCAATAATAAATCTGTTGCAAAATTTAATGATCCTAAATATATTATAAAAGTTGCCAATAAATTTAAAAATTTAAAAATAATAATTGCCCATTATTTTTGGCCAAAATTAGATTATTGTTTTGAAAAAACAAATGGATTTGATAATATATATTTTGATTTATCTGCACTTGCAGATGAAGAAGTTGTTAAAAAAAGTGGTGGGATAAAAAAAATACGACAAATATTATTAAAAACCCACAAACGCAAACCAGATAGCTTGTTATTTGGAACAGATTGGCCAATGTGTAATGTTACAAAACACATTGATCTTGTAAGATCACTTCCAATATCATCAAAAGAAAAACAAAATATATTTTTTAAAAATACTAAAAAAATATTTAATCTTAAATAATAAAACTGTTTAGATCAATTTGAAACGGATTTCTCTAGCTATATTAATTAAATTGATTTTTTTATTTTAAAGTTTTTCGTGATCAAATTCCTTCATATCAATATAAAAAATAATGCCGGAGATGAAATATTTTCTCCGGCATTGTTATAATTAAGTGCGCTCACTATTTTTTGATAATTCTAAGTGCTGCGCGTTTCTTTCTTCTGATCTTTTTTACGACCAGCTTTTCAACTCTCAGGCTATCCATAACGGCCTTACACTTGCTCATAGCTCACCTCCTTTTTCTAAATTTGATTTCAGTCTATTGACTTTAATAAGCTTTTTGTAATTGTTTGGTCCATCTGGAAATTTTGTAATACCATCAACTAAAATATAAGTTTTTAGTATTTTTGCAAAGAATCCGTCTGTGATATTTCCAAACAAAGCAATTGCTCTTTTGTGAAATTCTTCATTAAATTGATTGTTTAAAGAATAATCACAATCCATATGAAGTACTAAATAAATATTATCACCTTCAGTAGCGAAATTCAATGGATACATTCTACACACAAGTGGTCTATTAGACCTAACTGTGCACCTCCTGTTTTTGTACCACGGACACTTTGGTTTTACTTGTTCAATATCAATATTTTCCTTACCCTGAAAAGGATTCACGAAATTACTAATATCATTAACTTGTAAAATCTCAACACCCGCTTTCATTAAGACGCTTACTTCTTGCTGCAACAACCAAATATAACCAGCACAATCATCATATTTACAATTCTTACACACATTGCTGATATCAAAGAATAGGTCATCCAGAGCATCATACAGTTCTTTTAAACTTTTAATCATGATTAACTCCAATTTCCTTTGGTAAGGACACAATCTTTATCTACATTAAGATATACTACAATATTATTATATACATAAATACTATAGCAACAATTACCTTGTGGAATTTTCCACTGCTTAGATACCTCAAGCATCTTAGCTCTACAATTATGATCATTAATATTTGTAAGCATTCTTTTTGGTGTGTTAATTGCAATTTCTGAACATGGATATATAGACCCATTATAACTCAGATAAACAGATGATAAGTCCAAACCACAAGACGATTCCATAACAAATCCATCATTGTCGTACTGAGTAGCGAAAGTTTTAAATACTTCTTTTTCCTCAGTGTTCATGATAAATCTATGACAATTATCTTTGGCTCTTCCAATAATATTAATTTCAGAAATATGGACTCTTTTTGCGCCAATAGAAAAAGCTAAGTCCACTATATTCCCAAGTTCTTTTAAGTTATATGACGATACAGTTATGTAAACTGTTACGGATCCACAAGATTTCAATAGATCTATAGAACGAATAGCACGAAAAAAACTTCCATGACCTCTTAATTTATCATGCATTGTTTCCGATGAACCATCTAGACTTATTCCAAATGATTTAATATACATAGATAATTTATTAGTAATATGTTGGTCCACTAAAAAACCATTCGTAAGTAATCCTAATGAAATATTTGATTTATGCATATATTCCACTAGATCAAAAAAATCTTCCCTAATTAATGGCTCCCCACCAGTTATCATGACATTACCGCATCCTAAATCCTTCATTACATCTATACATTGTATAGCTTGATCAGTTGTTAATTCATCTCTTAACAAAGCTCCACATTTTGTTAAGCAATGCCTACAAGATAAATTACACCTTCTAGTAATTTCCCAATGCCATTCATTGAATATTTTTGAATCATTATGCATGACACCCTCCATTACACCTCTGAAATAGCATTAATCAGGATTAATTTAGAGATAAAAGACCTCACCTCTTTCTCTTTTATAATACCGGAAAACTTCCTGACCAAATCTAATTCATTACATTCTTTAAGTTCAATTAATAACTTAAGTATTTTAATCGCATGCTTATTGATTTCAATAGTTTGATAACGCGTTATCAAATACTTTTCCTTGTAAACTAAGTTGAGTTTCGTAAATCTATCCACAACAAGATTTCTGTATTGAACTGGAAATTCTACTGATAATTCTCTATGAGGTAATTGACTTACCCTATTTAAAGGATTCTTTGACCCCCTTATAGCATAATCAACACAATATCCAGAAGAGCAACTACAATCTACCTTACACCCACAAAGACAATCAGAAAGAATCGGACAAGACCTACACGGCTCTATAACCCAAGATAAATTCCGAAATTCATCTAACTGTTTCTTTTTCCAGATATCTTCGATTGCTTCTGAGAGTACATTACCATAAACTATCTGAGACTGATTACAGATTCTCAAGTCTCCATCTGGGTTAACAGCTGCAAATGTAAAACCGACTCCACAATTTGCAAACATATTTTCACTAATAAGACGTTCATCAAGACAATATGGGATTGCTGTCCCAAAACCAACTGGAATTTTAAAATCATCTCTTGCTTGAATCATTTGAGAGAGAGCTACCTTGAATTGTTCCAAAGATGGTTTGAGTTGCTTTGAGTATTGATTACCAAGTCCACCATCCTCAAAACGATCAACAAAAACACTCTCCATGTTTAATTCTTTTGCTAAACCGATAATTTCATAAATCTGATTAAAATTCCATGCTGTAAGCACAGGAATACAACGAACATCAAATCCAGATTGAACATAATATTTGATAGTTTCTATTGCCTTCATGTAACCACCGCTAATAAGAGTGTGGCGCTCATGCGTTTTTTCATTTCCATGAATTGGTACACCAATACAAGCAAAGTTTTTTGACAAACCCTTTAACGTTATTAAGCCATTGGTAACTATAGTTATAGATGAACGTTCCGATAAAAAATCTACATATTCATTTAATTGTTGAACCCCTAAAATAGAAGGCTCTCCCCCAATTAAATATACATGTGGAATGTTTGACTGATAAATAGATTCTACTATTCTATCAATCTTATTCTTATCAAACGGTTGCATACTTCTTTCCGGATTATAACAAAACACACATCTTCCGTTACAGGCATATGTTGTTTCAATATGCACAAGATGCGGAATACTTGGTATATGCATTTTTTTCATAATATCACCTTCCTCGTGAATTTTTAGATTGCATAATTTCTAAAATAGCATCAATGGAATCATCCTTAGAAGAACGATTTCTCTTTTCTTTATGACATTTAATACACTTATGGGTAATAACATAATGCATTGATTTAACTTCAACATCAATTGGCTCCATTAAACCTCCGCATTTATTTTCTCTATCACCTGGATTATTATCCACGTGCTTGCTATAAAGACAACTTGGACAATGATTAGTATAGCCATTACCAGCTACACTTTTACCACAATATTCACAGGTAAAGTCTTCCCTATTACGAGTAAACCTCTTCATTTTTCCTCCATTTATTTTATTTTGTATTTCAAAGATCTAATAAAAACTTTTAAAGCCTTCATAAAACACTACAACAAAAAAAGACTTTGGGCAAGTTCTAATATTATTATGTAAAACGAGTGAATTACTCCACTCAAAACAAAAAGACGTCTTAAAATAAAACGTCTCTTATGCTCTAATATGTGATTTTCGACGCAACCCCGTCTTCGCCTACGGCTACGCCGAGGCAGGCCGGTTGCTCGAAAAAAGAAATGCTTGGCTTCCTACTCCGATTCAGTGCCCCACATTAGCAATCTTTAAGGGCTTTTATAAGTATAAATTAAATGAAAAAATGACGCAAGTCGATAGGGTTAAAAAGACAAAATGAGACAAATGAGACACGATAAGTGATTTTTTGTATTACTTGACAAAATATAAATAAATCAGTATAAATGAATTATACAAATTTTATAAAAAATATGTTGCAAAATGACCTATTTTATTATAGGGTTATCATTATAAGATAAAAATAAAATATCTATCCAATAAGGGGGATAAAATGAAAGAAAAACTATATATCGCAAACGATGTAGAGTGCACTGGACATATACTCAGCGTACATAGTGTTATTTCTTGGGGTGCTTGTATTATTACCCCAGAAAAAATTTCTTATAATGAAAAAATTCGTCGTGGACTAACATTTTATGTCGAATTTAAACCGCAATCGAATTACTACGAACTTGAAGCTATGCGCGTAGGATGCGTTGGACTTAAATGTATAAAAAATATGCTCAGTGATGCCAGATACGATACAACTTCACAGCTATTTGAACCAAAATTAATATTCGAAGCTTTAGAAAAATATGGTGA